>CAZPEJ010000043.1:0-15994 GCA_964585465.1 uncultured Ardenticatenaceae bacterium | reverse complement strand
CCCCAACCTTAAGGTGAATGATGGTCTGGTTTATCTTTTTCATTAGTGCCCTTGTTGTCGTGGTGGCCGCTATCAAACTGGCGGAATTTAGCGACGTAATAGCCGTGCGGACTAAACTAGGCGGCATGTTTGTAGGTACCATTTTGCTGGCCGGGGCCACTTCCTTGCCAGAGATGATTGCTTCCATCAGCTCCTTTCGCCTGGGAGAACCCAACCTGGCGGCTGGCAACTTTTTTGGCAGCAACATGGTCAACATTTTACTGCTGGCAATCATAGATTTAGTTCATTACAACGTGCCATTGTTACGCCGTATTGCCATCAATCACTCCCTGACGGCCGCTTTATCTTCCGTTTTAATGTTAGTAGCAATTATCTCTCTGCTGGCAGAAGTAGATATTGCCATTGGTTGGATGGGAGTAGATAGTCTGTTGCTCATTGGGTTGTACTTTGGCGGCATCTGGCTCATTCGGCGCGAAGAAAACCAATCGGCAGTTTCCGATGTGGTGGAAGTGATGCCAGGGCCAGAGTTTCCTTCTTTGCGGCGCGGGGTGGTGGGGTTTTCAGTTTCGGCCGTTATTCTTGTCCTGATCGTGCCCATTTTGGTGAACAGCAGCAGCGATATAGCCACCCTCACCGGGTTAGGAACAGGTTTTGTGGGCACTGCTTTGTTGAGTGTGATCACCTCACTGCCGGAACTGCTGGCTGCTTTTGCCGCCGTGCGAATGGGGTCTTTTGACCTGGCAGTAGGCAACTTATTTGGCTCCAACGTTTTTAACATGCTGGCTATGGGGGTGAGTGATTTGTTTTACACAAACGGCCGTTTCCTCGGCGACATTGACCCTGGTTTTGCCCTGGTAGGTCTACTGGGGCTGTTGCTCACCAACATGGCCTTGGTCGGCAACCTGGCCCGTGTTGAACGCAAAGTTTTGTTCGTCGAGATAGACTCCCTGGCTATTATTCTGGTCTACCTGGCAGGCATGTATCTGCTCTATGTGAAAGGAATCGGTGGTTAAGTTGGCAGGGGCATAACTCTACACCCTATGCCCCTGCGCGAATGAATCCCCTCACGCTGCTAAAACCACCCGGATATTGGGCAAATGGCTGTGGGGGTAGCCGTGAATGTGCCCGATCAACACCATCTCAATGATTGCCTGCGCCGAAAATGGTTGCCCGCCAAACAAGGCCACGGGAGCCGTGCGTCCCAACTGCTCATCACTCAAACCACGAATAACGGCCGATGCCTGTGCGCTATTTTGCCGTAACAGTTGCAGGGTTTCTGTTTTGGTGCAATGGGCATTGCCCTGGGCATGAGCCGCATTGCCAGCGTGTACCATCTCCATTGTCACCGGCGGCAACGGCTCACCTTTGCCAATTTGTTGCGCCCAGCCCACCACCAGCAAAGCCACCGAGGCGATATGGTGAACCATCACCCCCACTGTGCGCTCCTCAGATGGGCAAATAGTTTGCCACTGGTTCTCTGTACAAGGTTCTACAATTTGCAACAACGTTTCCGTTGCCGCTTCCAATCGTCTAGCTAACTGTTCTGAAAGCGTGTCCATGAGAAAATCCTTATGTGGGGTAGTAGCTGTCAGCTATCAGCCGTCAGCCAAAGAAGCTGATAGCTAATAGCTGATACCTGACAACCCAATCAACCAACTAATCCCAACTGACGCATGAGGGAGGCGGCATCCTGATAATTACGCAGGGCAGCCATACGGCCGTTTTTCACCTTCCACACCTCACAAACTGTAAAATCTACCGGCCGACCAGTGGGTGGCACTGCCCCAGTGGGGGTTTGGAGCGGGCCGTTGTGGGTGCCTTTAGCTGTGATTTCACTCACCACCTGGTCATCCGTTGCTACCTGGTTGCTCACCTGAATCACCAGGTCAGGAAAAGCATTTTTCCACCCCTTCATAAAATCAATGAAACCAGAACGGCCGTTAAACGTCATCCCAAACGGCACAATGACCGCTTCAACATCTTCCTGAACCAGATCCAACACCTGATCAAACTTATCTTCACTAAACAATTGGTAAACACGACGGGCTAATACAGCATTATCTTGAGCAGACATGAGGTTGTTCTCCTTAAGTGAGCATCCAGAAATTAGTTCGTCGTAACGACTTTAGTTGTCCAAACCGATGAAGCGGTTACGACGAACAAAAACAGGAAGTTATTTTTAGACACTCACTAGATGGTGGCTAGTTGCCAAATTTGTTTATCTGGCAACAGTATAAGCGGAGCAACAAACAGGCGAATCCGTCAAATAACGTACATTTTTGTTCGAGGATACGTAGTTTTTTGGTTAGGAATGAAAATTAAACAACTTACAGAACTGGGATTGGAGATTAGAGATTAACAATTGGTTCAATCTCCAATCTCTAATCTCCTATCGGTTATTTAATCCGCGTTCCTTACTGTTCAAACCTATCGGGAACTTAACCCTTTTTCCACAGCCCAGGCAGCAATTTGCGCCCGCGAGGTGAAATAAAGTTTGGAGAGGATATTTTCCACATGTTTAGCCACTGTGCGCTCACTCAGGGTGAGATCGTCCGCGATGGCCCGGTTCGATTTGCCAACTGCAACCAGGGCCGCAATTTCCCGTTCTCGCCGTGTCAAACCGGCAAAAGCATATTTAGCTGTCTGATTGGCAGTGGGGGGAGATAAATGTGGCAGGTAGATTTGGGTTTGTTGCAAAAAAGTGTGGCGCAGCGAGACATCAGAGACGTTTGCTGCCAACTGGTTAATAATTTCCTCAGCGGCCTGGGTAGCCGTCCTGGCTTTTTCGCGCTGCCCGGTGGTTTGGTAAAGGCGGCTCAAAGCGGCATGGATGCGCCACAACATGGGCAAGGTACCCTGTGCCGCCGATTGGGATAGGGCGGCTTGCCACACAGCTTCTGCTTCGGCCAAACGGCCGATTCCCACCAACGCCTGCCCCTGTAAATACCACAAACGGGGAATAACGGCCGTCTTTTGGGGACGAACGGCCGATTCAATCAACGCCGTCACCGTTCGCAACGCCTCCTCATAACCCTGCTGCGCCAATGCCAGTTCCACCCGTGCCCGCCAGAGCAGCCGTTGCGCCAATGTTTGCATCGGAAGTTCACCCCCAGCTGCCTGCTGCAAAATCGTTTGCGCCCGCCCCAACTCCCCTTGAGAAATGCAGGTCAGAGCCAAAAAAGCGGCCGAAGACGAGATCAAAAACCGCGAGCCAATTTGCTGCGCCATCTCAAACGCCATTTCTCCATGTTGCCGGGCCTGTGGCAAAACCAATAAATCACGTAAAACTGCACACCGGGTAAAATGATTACCCGTCATCCACACATGATGCTCAATCTCGCTGGCAACCCGCAGCCCATTCTCCAGAGCGTGTAACGCCTGGGCATATGCTCCGCGCGGCCCCAGGCTCAAACCCATATACATCCACGCCTGTGCCTCCCCCGGCCGCCAATCAATCTGCTGGGCCAGCGACACCGCCTCCTCCAACTCCTGCACACAATCCGCCAGCGACACTGCCGATTGCACCATCGTGTCGTGCATAAAGTTAGCTCCGCGTGTGGCAAACGGGGCCAGCGTGGTGCTAAGCCCCTGAGCATTTTTTAAGGCCCGATACAACAAAATGGCCCGTTCATAAAATTTTTCACCAGCCAGCAAATCCCCTCCCATAAAGTGGGCAATGGCTAACAGATCAAGCGTGGCCGCCTCATCTGCCCGATCTGGCAATGTTTCAAAAATTGTCAGGGCTTCCAGGTGGTACTGAATGCCTTTTTGTGGCTGCTCGGCGTGAACATGCCAGTTTCCCACCCGGTTGAGGGTTCGCGCCAGCGTAACAGGGTCTTCTATCTGGCGTGCCTGGTCTACAGCCTGCTGCAAATACTCACCCGCCTGGGCATAGTCGCGCCCCGTCCACAACCAGCCCAACGCCAACAAACTTTGCCACGCTTCCTGATGATGGTGGGTGGCGCGGGCAGCTTCATACGCCTGCAAATAGTCCGCCTGGGCCAGTTCAAAAGACCCCAACAGTTCATACATGTGCCCGCGTGCGCGAGCGATGTCTGGGGGCGGGTGTAACCCCAGACGATGAGCAGCTTCCAGGGCACGGCTAAATTGTTCGATGGCGGCGCGGGGAGCATAGAGGGACTGGGCCTGTTTACCAGCCTGGTGGGCATAGGTCAGGGCGTTTTGCCAGGATTCGGCAGCAAAAAAGTGGGCAGCCAGGTCAACGAATGGGGGATCGGCCGTTTGTGCCGATAATTTTTCGATGGTTTCGGCAATCAGTTGGTGTAATTGTCGTTGTTCTCGTTTTAACAGGTCGGCGGTGACAGCCTGTTGGGTCAGGGCGTGGCGAAAGGAGAATAAATCGGCCGTTTCTTCGACCACCAGTTGGGCTTGAATTAACTCTTTTAACAACTGGGTCAAGGTGGTTTCGTCATATCCGGTAAGAGCCTGCAACAGGTGGAAATCGAATCGCCGCCCGGCAACGGCGGCTATGGTGAGCATCTTTCTGGCAGCGGGGCTGACCTGGCTCAGTCGGCGTTGCACAGCCACCTGGACACTGCGAGGCAGCCGCAATTCCGTCAAGGTGTACTGTTTTGGAATACCCTGCTCGTTCCTGTCCACCGCCTTGTTCAAGGTTTGCAAAAGTTCCTCGATAAAGAAGGGGTTGCCTTCACTCACAGCGTATAACGGCCGTAGCAGGTTGTCATCTACCGGTTGTCGTAAGGTGGCAGCAATAAAGGAGCTGGCTTCTGTCATGGTCAGAGGGGATAACTGCAAAGCAGTTGCCAGCCGTTCTCGCTGCAAGATGGTTAAAAACGTGGCTAATTCCGCGACGGCTTCATCCTGACGATAGGTAAACAAGAGGAAAACGGGTTGTGTTGCCAGGCGGCGAGTCAGGGTTAACAGGGTTTCCAGGGTCGCTTCATCACACCAGTGCAAATCTTCGACAATTAACAACAAGGGTTGACGGGTTGCCAGGTGGGAGAAGTAGGTGGCAAAGGTTTGAATCAGGCGATGGCGTTCTTGTTCGGGTTCCGAGGGTGGGGAAAACGGCCGTTCCGGTAAGACATTTAACCATTCAGGGAACAAAGTAGTCAGGTAAACGGCCGTTCCCAGGTCGGCACTAATCTCAGCCACCGGCAAACCCGCCCAACGCTGCCGCAGCAAATCCAACAACGGCGCATAGGGCAAAACCCGATCCGGCTCAAAACAGTTCCCGCGCAGCACAGCAAACCCGGCCGCTTCCGCTAACCCCCGTGTTTCTGCCACCAACCGCGACTTGCCAATGCCAGCCTCCCCGGCCAGCAACACCACCTGCCCACGCCCGGCCCTGGCCTGGTGTATCTGTGTTTGTAACACCTCCATTTGGGCAGAACGGCCGATTAACACCGGGCAAAGGAAAAAGTTTTGAGTTGGTAACATAACAAGAACAAAACCTGACGTTTTGGAGTGGGTATTGATTGCGTATTACCCAGGCCGTTTTACGCAATCACCCAACTGTAACGATTCACCGCAAAGGCGCAAAGGGCGCAAAGAAAAGAAAAAACCTTTGTGTTCTTTGCGTACTTTGCGGTTAAATCCCAGAGAGGCTAAACAGTTACACCCAATTTATGGTTAATCCCCAAAAGCGATGCCCATGTCGCGGGCAGTCTGAATGGTATCACAATCCAGCGGAACAGATTTCATGCGGCGGGTGGCTTGTTCCAGGGGGACATAGTTCACCAGGGGCGGGTCGAGGGCTACCATGATGCCGGTTTGCCCTTCCGCCAATGCCCGCACCGCTGCCGCCCCAAACCGCAACGAAATGAGGCGGTCGTAGGCGGTGGGTTTGCCGCCCCGCAACAAATGTCCTAACACCACAACGCGGGTTTCTTGTTTCGTAAGTTCCTCCAGGGCTGCCCCCACCTTCACCCCTACCCCGCCCAGTCGTTCTGCCTGTCCCACCGATTTACCCACAATAGACACTTCACCACCAATGGGTTTGGCTCCTTCGGCCGCGACGACAATGGAAAAACTTCGGCCGTTTTCGTTTCGTTCCCGAATTTTGGCGGCGACTTTGTGGATGTCGTAGGGGATTTCTGGGATGAGAATGGCATCGGCCGAACCAGCCACACCGGCATCCAGGGCAATCCAACCCGCATACCGCCCCATCACTTCCACCACTATAATGCGGTGATGGGATTCGGCGGTACTGTGCAGGCGGTCAATACACTCGGTGGCAAAATTAACGGCCGTATTAAAACCAAATGTCACCACTGTCCCTTCCAAATCGTTGTCAATAGTTTTAGGCACCCCAATCACCTGCAAGCCACGCTGGTTTAACACATGGGCAATTGCCAGCGATCCATCCCCCCCAATGGTAATTAAGGCATCTAAACCGTTGGCGCGAAAAATCGCCACCAGTTCATCGGAGCGATCTTTCTCATACCATTTCCCATCCTCCCCCAGAGTAGGGTATTGGATAGGGTTGCCCCGGTTGGTGGTGCCCAGGATAGTCCCCCCCAGGTGAGTAATCCCACGCACTGCTTTACGGTTTAGGGGGATCAGCCCCCCTTCCGGGTATTGCTCCGGGGTCATCAACCCATTGTACCCATCCCGAATGCCAAAACATTCCCAACCACGATTTCTGGCAGAAAGCACCACGGCTCGAATCACCGCATTCAAACCAGGGGCATCACCGCCACCTGTACTAATTGCTATTCGTTTAATCTCATCCATAAGTTACTATCCTTGCAACTACTCACTCTTTCTGGAGACATGTGATGTTTTTGGTGCAAATTTGCCCAGGCAACAAGCGGTTAAAACATCGCATATCTACTTTGCAAATACACAACCTCATGGTTCAAACGCTTTATGTCTTAACCTTGCAGAGATTTTATGCTGTTAAAATTTTGAAGCAAAATAAGAATAGTGGAATAGACAAAAAGCACGATTTTTTTTGATAAACCTCATTCCTATTCTATCATTCTGTGATGCAACTATCCCGCCTGTGGTACGCCTTGGTTCGTTTTGTTTTTCGCCTGCTCTATCATGAGATGGCCTGGACGTATGATGTGGTGAGTTGGGCTGTTTCGTTGGGGGCATGGCGGCAGTGGCAGCAGGCAGCTTTGCCGTTTGTGCAGGGTCGCCGGGTGTTGGAGATTGGGCATGGGCCAGGGCATGTGTTACACGATTTGGAATCGGCCGATTTTCGCCCCATTGGCCTCGATTTATCCCCTTACATGGGACGACTGGCACAAAAACATACCCTGGCCCCGCTGGTTCGCGGGAATGTACAAACCCTACCTTTTGCGTCGGAAACATTTGAAACGGTGTTAGCTACGTTTCCCACCCAATACATTTTGCAGCCAGATACCCTGAACGAAATTTACCGCGTGTTGCAACAAAACGGCCGTTTACTGGTTGTTCCAGAAGGGCATTTGACCGGGCATGGTGTGATTCACCGCGTCATAGATTGGCTTTTTCGTGTGACTGGGCAGCGCAACGACCTGGCAAACATCCAGGCCGAGTTATTAGAAGAAGTGGTGTGGCAACCATTTCGGGCATCATTTACGGCCGTTGGTTTCACAGTACAAATTCACACCCTCCCATTGCCGGGCAGTGTTGTCACCGTGATGGTGGCAGAAAAAGCAGCTTCGTTACATCTCTTTAACGGCCGGTAACGTGAAACTAAAAACACTCCCTTTGCCAATTTCGCTTTCCACACCCACCTGCCCACCCAACTTTTCCACAATTCGGCGCACAATTGACAGCCCCAGACCAAAACCGGTAACTCGAATCTGATTCAGTTTGGTAAACGGCATAAATAGCCGATGCTGGCTGGCCTGGCTCAACCCATTGCCATTATCCCGTATCCAAAACCGGATCATATTCCCCTCCACGGTACTACCCAGTTCCACCTCAGGCGGTTTACCACCATATTTAATGGCATTGCTGATATAGTTTTCCCACACTTCTTCCACCCAGGGGGCATACCCCACAGCCACCGGCCATTGCTGGGGCAGGGTCAGGTGGGTGTGGTTGGCCTGCACCATATAAGCCAACCGTTCCAAAGCGGCAATGACAATGGTGTGCATATCTAGCGGGTCTTGTTGAATATCTTTTTGCCGCACACTGGAAAGCAGCAAAAGCTCTTGCACAATGTTGCTCATGCGTTGAATGTTGCCCGCAATGGCCCGCAACGCCTGTTGTTTATCTTCTTCACTCAGGGTTTCTGTGCTATGCAGCAGCAGTTCGGTAAAACCGCTGACCAGGGAGAGGGGGTTTTGTAAATCGTGGGCTACGGTGTGGGCAAAAGCGTCCAACTCTTCGTTGCGGCTCATCAAATCGGCCGTTTGTTGGCGCATGGTCTCAAACAGGTGGGCATTGTCAATGGCAATAGCGGCAGAGGCCGCCAGGGCTTCAATGATAATGACATCTTCGGGGGTAAACAGGCCGCCCGGTTTGTTAACCAGTTCCACCACCCCCAAAATTTGCTCTCGCACCCGTAAGGGGGTCGCCACCAGGGAGTAGGTGGAGGTTGGAACTATTGATAAAACTTCTGGAGGAGGATAAACGGCCGTTGTCACAGCCGGAACCGCGATAGTTTGTTTGGTTTGGGCCACCCAACCAGCCACCCCTTGCCCTATTTTTAGGCTGGCGGGTCTGCTCCCCGGCCCCAACGAGGCAGAACAAAGCAGGGTATTCGACTCAGCCTCATTCCACAACCAGACAAACCCATCCCCGGCCGATGTCATGGTTTGGGTAATTTGCAAAAGCTGTGACAACAATTGGGACATCTCTAACAAAGAGGCCAATTGATGGCAAGCCCGATTCAACATGAAGAGCCTGTGACTTTGTGATGACAATTCACTGGTGGGTACCTGGTACAACATGGTTGGATCGAGCATTTTATTTCCTGTTACCACACGGAGTGTGCCTGGACAAAAGTGGGTTGATTGGCAAAACCCTATTTCCAACCAGTAGGATTTTAACCGACCCAGGTTGCAAAATCCACATCCCACACCCGTATCAGGCGGTCATGTTCGCCCAATGTTGCCAGCAAGGGTTGAAAAGGGTGAAAAGCCAGGCTGGCAAAGGTGAAACTGGAGTGGGATTCTTCTAATGTGACCAACAGCTGCCAGTTGACACAACTCCACAGACAAACGGTGTGATCGGCCGATTTGGAGGCCAGGATTCGGCCGTTTGGGGCAAAAGCCACACTGGTCACTGGGGCTGTGTGGTGGGTAATGGTGTGGAGCAGTTGCCCGGTTTCTGGCTGCCACACCCGAATGGTGTGGTCTTGGGAGGCTGAGGCCAACAACTGGTTGTCTGGTGAAAGGGCCAGGCACAACACTTCGCCTTTGTGCCCGGTGAGAGTGGTTTGTTCGCTGCCGGTGGTGATGTCCCACTGTTTGATGCGGTTATCACCAGCCCCGGAGATGGCAATACGGCCGTTTCCCATCACCACCACTGTATTCACCCGCCCTTTGTGCCCTTTCAGGGTGTGTAACACCTTGTCAGTTTCAAACTCCCACACGTTAATCACATGGTCATAGGCCCCCGAAAGCAAAAAACGGCCGTCTGGGGTGACAGCAACGGCATAAATGTAATCTTGATGGCCGCGCAAAATGCGGGTGCGGGTTTCGCCCGTCAAGTCGGAGATTTTCAGGGTGTTTTTGGAGGCAGAAATGATATAACGGCCGTTGGGGGTTATTGCCACCGTAAAAATAGAGCCTGTGTACCCCATCAACTCCCGAATTTGTTGCCCGGTCTCTGCATTCCACACATGAACCGTTTGATCGTAAGAAGCAGCCGCCAGGACAGCCTCCACAGGCGACCACGCCAGACGGGTGATGGCTTTATTCCCAGATTTAAGCTGGTGGCGCAAGGTTAAACCCGGTGGGGATAGTTCCATACTCATGATAATCCTTTTGCAGAGATTAGAGATCGGAGATGGGGAGATGAACCACAAGGCCGCCGGGGGTTCTGGCTGTGCCCTTACATCTCAGCGCGACATCTAATCATTAGACATTATCGGGATCAACGTTATGTCGCGCAGAAGCGTGGAGACGCAGGAAAGGAAAACTGTCTGCGGTTCTGCGCGAGAAACCTTATTTCCGATAAGCTCTATTAAAAAACACGGCTCAAGAAATAGGCAGCCAACCCACCAATGACGGACGACAAAAAGTTCACCCAGTCATTGTTGAGCCATGACCAGCCGCGTAATGGGCGGGTCGGGTGGCCGCAACGATGCAATTTGCGTTCTGTTTCTTTCTGGCAAACGTCGCAATAATAGATTTGTTGCACGGTTGCCCCTAGAAAGCTATCAAATAGGGAGCCGATGGTACCGCTTAATGCCCCAATTACCAGGTAGCGAAATAAATCTGCCAGGGAAAAGGCCGCCGGGTTAAAAAGCCCGGCCGCCAACCCAATTATCAAACCACCTAACAGGGAAACGGCCGTTCCAAACGGCGAAATTCCACCAGAAGTGCCCACTTCCACCGTTCGGCCAGTGGTGATGAGGCGGGGTGGTTTTTTGCTCAAGGTACCTAGTTCGGTGGCCCAGGTATCGGCCGTTACGGTTGCCATCACCCCCATAAAAAAGGCAAACAACCCGGTGGCCGGGAAAAAGCCGTTCAGGGTTGCCACCACCGCTCCCAATCCCCCATTTGCCAGCACCTGCCCCATGTCACGTTGGTGCCCTTTCTCAAACTTTTCGGCGGCCACTGCCTGTTTGGTATCTTCTTTGAAATGGGACAGCAGGCTGGAGGTGACAAAAAAGATGCCTAACAAAATGCCCCATTGCCATCCCCCCAACCCAAACGTGAGGGTGCCCACCGCCAATGCCCCGGCCGCCCCAGAACGGGACAACGACCCCCGCCGCACCGCCAAAACCACGATGACACTACTTAACACAAACGCAATAACTATCTTTTGCCACATAGATCGAATGAATTACAAATGGGATTAACCAGGATTGGATTAACCACAGATAACACAGATAAAACGGATTTACACAGACTCTTTCTCTCAACCTGAAACCTGAAACTCAAAACCACCCCCCTACCCCCCACGCCACCAGTTGAATCACAACGGCCGTTCCCCAACAAATGAGAGCTAACGGCCGTTCTTGTTGCCATTGATAGAAAAAAACACCCACAACCCCATTTACCAACCAGGTAATCAGGCCAATCAGGGGTAACATAAACAAGTTGGCAGGTGTTCCCATCCGGTCTGGTAGCCCCAGAGCATTAAAATGGAGTGGCACCGAGATAGGTAAACGGCCGTAAATGGCACACAAATAAAAAAATAACAGCGCGTTCAGCAAAACGGCCGATCCCCACAACCCATGCGCCAGGCGATCCCGCCACAGTTGCCAACCCCACACCCCCCAATTCGATTGACCTGTTTCCGATTCCCGACCCAGATTCGCCCCCCGCAACGCCACCAGACAATCCCGAAAATTTTCCAAATCAGTGGGGGACAACGCATAAGCCAGGGTATCTGTCACCAACAATAACTGCTGCGGCAAATCGGCCGTTGCGAAAAAAGCCGCCCGATACATCGTTCCACCCTCCTCACTGTTGACCTGCCCTTGCCCCCAACAAAAACCGGGCCAACGCAGCCCGCGAAACCGGCTAACCCGTGTCACCTCCCGCCCCATCACCACTGTGTGAATCTGGCTTAATGGCACAACCTGACGAACCCCACCCCACTCAATGGAAAGGGTATTACCTGCCACATAGTACCGCGCTGTGCGGAGAGCCACCGACCAGTAGAGCAACAACCCCATTACCGGCAAGGAGATGAGCAGCAACGTAGCCCAGAAAAAAGTCAACAGCGTCACAGGCGAACGAACCAGCAACCATGCCAGCCCTAAATCCAGGACCAACATGCCAATGACCAGAATAAATCCAACCATGGAGCCTAAAGCAGCGGCGGGGCGTGATTCTAACATGTATTCTGTGAGTATCCCTACACAGGCTTACGATGTTTGAACAACCACTAATTCAGACAAGTTTCTGGTGCAAAACATCGCATGTCGCCAGAGAAGTTGTGTAGTTACTTGTAAGTTTACCTTGCAAACTGAGGAGTAGCAATTTGTTAAGAAGGAACGCAGGGAAAAGTTCAACCATAATAACTGTTCAGCCTCTCCGGGATTTAACCGCAAAGCACACAAAAAACACAAAGGTTTTCTGGCTCTTTGGGAATTCAGGGGGTTGGCAACCAATAAAACGTGATGCGTAAAACGTGACCATAGAGCATTCACGTTTCACGTTTTACGTTTCACAAAATCTAACTTGGCTGCCGCCCACTTGACCATCTACCACAAACTCCCATGACACAAAACACTTGACACATTACCCAGAAAGCATCAAACTTGTAACAAATCCCACTTTAACAGGAGTTTTATCCTATGGCAAAAGAGAATTTGAATCCATTTGCAATAGCCCAAACGCAATTAGACGAAGCAGCTGAGGTTTTACAATTAGACCCGGACATGCACGCCTTCTTGCGACAACCCATGCGCGAATTTCATTTTACTATTCCTGTACGGATGGATGACGGCCGGGTTCGTACCTTTCAAGGGTTCCGTGTGCAATATAACGATGCTCGCGGCCCGGCAAAAGGGGGCATCCGTTTCCACCCCGACGAAACCATAGACACTGTGCGAGCTTTAGCAGCCTGGATGACCTGGAAAACGGCCGTTTCCGATATACCTCTGGGTGGTGGCAAAGGCGGGGTCATCTGCAACCCCCGCGAAATGTCTTCTGGTGAACTAGAACGCCTCAGTCGCGGGTTCATGCGAAACATCGCCCGCTACGTCGGCCTGACCCAAGACGTACCTGCCCCCGACGTAAACACCAACCCACAAATCATGGCCTGGATGTTAGACGAATACGAAGTCATTAGCGGCCACCGTGAACCAGGTGTCATCACCGGCAAACCCCTACCCCTGGGCGGCTCGGCCGGGCGCGGCCCCGCCACCGCCATGGGAGGCCTCTTCACCATCCGCGAAACCGCCAAATTGATGGGCCTCGACCTGGGGCAAATCACCTGCGCCATTCAAGGGTATGGCAACGTTGGTTCATTCGCCCACAAACTGGCCCACAACGTATTTGGCATGAAAGTGGTCGCCGTCAGCGACGAATTTGGTGGCATTTACAGCAGCCGGGGGTTGGATCCGGCCGTTGTTGCCAAACACCTGAAAGAAACAGGCAAAGTCATCAACTGCCCCGGCACCGACAAGGTAAACAATAAAGAGCTACTGGAACTCGACGTAGACATCCTCATCCCCGCCGCCATCGAAAACCAGCTCACCAGCCAAAACGCCGACAAAATCAAAGCCAAAATTATTGCCGAACTAGCCAACGGCCCCACCACTCCCGAAGCAGACGACATCTTTAGAGATAAAGGGATGTACATCATTCCCGATTTCCTCTGCAATGCGGGCGGGGTAATCGTCTCCTACTTTGAGATGGTACAAAACGGGTATCAATACTACTGGGACGAGGCCACCGTCAATCAACGGCTCGACCTGAAAATCACCACCGCTTTCCACGCCGTACACAACATGGCCCAGGCCCAAAAAGTGCCCAATCGGATCGCCGCCTATCTGGTAGCAGTTAATCGGGTAGCCGAAGCTGTGCGGCTGCGTGGTTGGGTGTAAATTCATCCTTACGCGGTAGATACGCCTGAAACAGAGATTAGAGATTGGAAATTGTCTTCTCTAATCTCTATTCAACCATAGGTTTTTTGATTCTTTGGGAACTTAGGGGGTTGACAACCAATGAAACGTGAAACGTAAAACGTGACCAGAGAAATTTCACGTTTTACGTTTTACGGCAAACCCACAAAATCTGAAAGACCCGGTTTTTTATAATGGCCGTTTCCCCCTATTCCCACTCCTTTTGAAACAGATATACTTTTGAGTGGTGATAAAACTGCTTAAACCCCTTCCATGAACCTGCGACCTGCCCAAACGGAGATTTTAACATATCAAAACGGCCGTTTAGCCATTAGTGCCGTCCCCGGAAGCGGCAAAACCTTTACCCTCTCCCTGTTAGCTGCCCAACTCATTGCCGACGGCCGTATTTCCCCCGCCGCCAACCAACAAATCCTCATCGTCACCTACCTCAATGCCAGTGTAGACACCTTCCGCGCGCGCATCCGCAAACGGCTAGACGAAATAGGGCTGCCACCTCTGGGGTTTGATGTGCGTACCTTACACAGCCTGGCCCTGGAAATGGTTAAAGCCTCAACCGGTGGGCTGGGAGAAGCTGCCCAACCCGCCGTACTCGACGAAGTGCAAAGCGGCCGTTTCCTGGCATTGGCCGTAGATGGCTGGATTGAAACCCACCCGGAGCTATGGCACGAATTTTTACCAGAAGACACCCCCCAAATGCGGGCACGCTGGCGCGACATCACCGAACGCACCGCCAAAACCTTTATCCGCACTGCCAAAAATGAACGGTATCATGCGGAAGATATTTTGCGGAGCGAGCAGCGCGGGGTGGGAGATGAAGAACCTACCGTCGCGGGCCATTCCTCCCCTTTTCTCTGGATGATGGCTGGCATTTACGGCCGTTACCAAAACATTCTCACCCGTCAGGCCGCTCTGGACTTCGATGACCTCATCTGGCAAGCTGTAGATTTGTTAGAAAATCGCCCCGGTTTTGCCGAACAACTACGGCAACGCTGGCCCTACGTCTTGGAAGATGAAGCCCAGGACAGTGTCCCCCTGCAAGAGGTTTTGCTCACACAATTGACAGGCCACGCAGGCAACTGGGTGCGTGTGGGCGACCCCAACCAGGCCATTACCAGCACCTTTACCGCTGCCCACCCCCGTTTTTTTAATGCCTTCATGGATCGGGAAGATGTGCTGTCGCGCCCGCTACCCAATAGCGGCCGTTGCGCTCCCCTGATTATCGGCGCGGCCAATACCCTGCTCAACTGGGTGATAGACAAACACCCGGTACCTGAAGTACGAGACTTTACCTTTCGCCGCCAGGATATTTTGCCCACCCCTCCCGGCGATGCCCAACCCAACCCACCCGACAGCGAAGCCGCCATTCACATTCGCGTCTTCAAACACCGCGAAGACGAAGAACTGCCACGAATTGCTGCCCAGGCGGTGAAATATGCCCAAACCACCCCCCACCACACCCTGGCCGTTTTGGTTCCCACCAACCAGATTGGTTACACGGTGGCGGAGCATTTGGATGAACTGGATGCCAATTACGACAACTTGTTACGGGGGAGCGGCCGGGAGAAAGAAATTGCTGCCGCCATGCACGCCATTTTGCACGTCTTGGCGGATCCGCTGGACGTGAAAGGGATTGTCACCGCCCACGCCAGCCTGCACGCCCTGGGACACCCGGCCGCACGCCTGGCCGGTAGCAACTTGGAACATATCCATACCCTGTTACGCAGCGTTTTCCGCCCAGAAGCCCTGTTATTTCCCCAGGATGAGGGCGATTTACACGCCGCCTTGCCTGCCGGGGTCGCCAGCGAGGAGGATGCCATCCATATCGGCCGTTTTGCTGCTTTTCTACAGCATATGTTCCAGTTACGGCCGTTACCCATTGACGACCTGGCCCTGGCCCTGGGGGACGAACTATTTGCCGTTACCGAACTCCACGAAGCCGACCTGGCCCTGGCTTACCAAATTGCCACCATCTTGCGGCAATGGCGCGAACTTAACCCCGATTGGCGGCTGCCAGAACTGACCGCAGAATTAGAAAGTGTGGCCACCGGCCGACGCACCCTGCCTCTCAGCAGCCCCACCGAACAAGGGTACGAACCACAACCAGGACGCATTACCTTAACCACCCAACACAGTGCCAAAGGGTTAGAGTGGGATGCCGTATGGCTGGTAGGCATTGATGGGTTTTGGATTCCTGGCAACCTGGAAGCCCCCTTTTTAGGGGTGCATGACTTTTTGGGTGGCGACCCCACTGCCGAAGTCGTGGCTCAACTCCGTTATGCCATGCAAGGGGCCTCTGGCTTATAC
>CAZPEJ010000042.1:0-16067 GCA_964585465.1 uncultured Ardenticatenaceae bacterium | reverse complement strand
GAATTTCATTCTGGACGTTTACTAAACAACTTAATTTGGTTTGTTGCCCTCATAATTTGCCTGGCAGCTTGCAGCACACAGGAAAACAACACCCCAACGGCCGTTTCTGTCGCCACCCTTAACTCCACTGGCACAACCACCTCCCCACCAGACACCCCAACAACCACCCCCTGGCCCAGCGAAACACCACTTCCGGCTTCGGCAACGGCCGTTCCCACCACACCCCGCCCCACCCTCACCACCCCTCCCCTGCCTACACCCACCCCGCGGCCGCCCACAGCCACCCTCTCCCCTTTCCTGCCGTTGCCTGCCTGGGTTAATGACCCGGAAACGGCCGTTCTCGCCGCCTTCACCAGCGAAGAGCTTGGGGGGGGTATCACCGGGTTTTTACTCAATGTAGACAGCCAGAAACGATTTGAACTGCCAGATGGGATACAAAGCAGCCGTTTTACCTGGGGGCAGGATGAAAACGGGGTCTATTTCCAATACCACACCGACACCGGCCAGGAACAAGTGCATCTGGCAGATGGGAGAATAACCACCCTGGCAGCCACACAAGAACCACCTGGAAATGTTTCGCCAAACGGCCGTTACCTGGCAAATGAAACCATCACCGAAGACAACCTGGGGTATAACCTGGTCATCACCGATTTACAAACCCAGGAAAGCAACATCACCACAGACCCATTTAACGGCCGTTATCCCTACTTTTATGCCAATTGGTCTGCGAGCAGTGATTTACTCCTGGTCAACCGCTACGAAAACGAAGCCTTCATTTTCTCCGACGAGTATGGCCTGGTGATCTATGACGAAAAAGGGCAAATTTTTAGCCAATACGATGGTTTTTGGTTTACAGCCTGGGCACCCGACAACAGTTATCGTTTGCTGGTGCGCCAAAACCAACCAACTGGTGATGCGTCTACCGGTCAAGTTTTTGGATCAACTGGACGTTGTCTCCTCGACGTTCAGATCAACCAGGTAGATTGTTTGCCCGAAATAACCACCTGGCAACAAGAAAATGGGGTAAATATCGAAGCGTACCAATGGTTGCCCGCCGCCGACGGCATCAGTTTTATGTACTGGTGGCAAAACCCGGCCACCCTCTCCAACGGCCGGGCGGGTTTTTGTACCTTCCTGCTGGCAGACCGCCAGATCAATTGCCCATTTGACCAGGAAATCTGGAATCTCCCCAACTATGACCCCTTGTATATTCACAATTATGGCTGGTCGCCAGACGGCCGTTACCTCTGGTTAGAGCTAGATTATTACTCCCCCGGCAGCGATGTCAGTGCCAGTCAACTTGCCACCATCGCCAGCGACGGCAGCCAGTACCAGTTGTTAGGGTGGGGTCACTCCGCCTCCTGGCACCCCAGCATAAATCCATAACGGCCGTTTCTCCCCTTAACCCATCGCAAAAAATCAGCTAAAATTACTACAAAGAAAAAATCATGGCTCTTTCGGACTTTGTGGGGTTTGCCGTGAAACGTGAAATTTCTCTGGTCACGTTTTACGTCTCACGTTTCATGGGTTGCCAACCCCCTGAGTTCCCAAAGAACCAAAAATCATGAGGTGTTACATGTCACTCGATCCATCCATGTCATCCCCCAACCTGGGGCCAACCCTATCCGAACATCGTGTCACCGCCACCCGCGCCAAAGGCAACTACTACGCAGGCATCGCCCTCGTAGTTTTTGGAGTCGGCGGCATCCTGGCTGGGGTGGCTCTGTCTGGCGAAGATTCCAGTTTGCTTTTTTTGTGCGGCGGTTTGGGGCTTTTAGTAGCCCTCGCCGGAGCCTACTCCGTCTGGCAATCCCGCACCGAACAAAACCTGGCAATCTGCACCTACCGCGATGGCATCACCTATAGCTACCGTGGAAAAACCCAAACCATGCGCTGGGATGACATAGAACAGGTGTGGATGGGCATTTTGAACAACGTGCGTTTACGCACCATAGATTACTCATACCGCATCAAAAACAACAGCGGCGAACAAATAAACTTCAACTACAACGACCGCGCCATGCAAAATATGCAACAACTTAGCGACACCATCCAGCGCGAAGTAACCAGCCGACTGCTCCCCAAAGCCATAAACGCCTACAACGCTGGCAACAATGTCACCTTTGGCCTGCTCACAGTGAGCCAAAACGGGTTAGGCAACGGCAAAGAGACCATTCCCTGGGGTGAAGTTGAAGAAGTAAAATTGCAAAATGGGGTCGTCACCGTTCGCAAAAAAGACAAATGGCTCAACTGGTCAAGTGTGACCGTAGGCGGCACCCCCAACATCTATGTTTTTTTAAGATTGGTTGACGGCATTGTCGGGGTCAACCGCCAAAAGTAATACACAACATATCAAATCGGAGGTACAGGTGAATTTCAAAAAATCGTTACAAAATGCTTTAGGGCAACTACAAGATAGCGCAGCCGAGGTAATGGACAATTTGACCGATGACGAACCCGTCGGAAAACGGCCGAATCCAATCCATCGCAAAGTTTACCTCATCATCTTCAACCCCACCGTCCCATCCCAGGGCGGCAAACGACTTAACCAGGTATTAGGCTGGAACGACCCCGACGAACTTACAAAAGGGCATATCGCCGACATGAAAGAAGTAAGCTACGGGTATGCCAACTATGAAGTCGTAGACCGCATCGAAGTAGATGCCTTTCCCGTCAAAAAAGACGGGTTCCGCTACAAAGCAAACGACTTTGTCAAAGGGTGGAAAAGCAAATCCGGCTTTCATCAACCAGACGAAGTAGATTATCAAGCCATCATCAAAGAGTTCCGCCTGTTCGACCGCGTAAACAGCGGTCAGATAGACGAAGTGTGGATGCACGGGTTCCCTTATGCTGGTTTTTATGAATCCATCATGGTTGGGCCGGGTGCGTTCTGGTGCAATGCCCCAGCCATCAACAGCAACGAAGTCAACCGCCGCTTTGTCATCATGGGGTTTAACTACCAGCGCGGCATCGGCGAAATGTTAGAAAACCAGGGGCATCGGGCAGAATCCATCGTCAAATACACCTACCGACACAAAGAAGGAGAGAAAAACCTGTGGGAAAAATTCACTCGTTACGATAAAACCCACCCCGGCAAAGCCGAAGTAGGCATCGTCCACTTTGCCCCCAACAGCTTAAAAGATTACGACTGGGGGAACAAAACCAAAGTAACCAGCTACGCTGACGACTGGCTCAACTTCCCCAACTTCAAAGGCAGCAAACGCATCATGGATTGCAACGACTGGGGCAGCGGCGATACTCGTCAACATCACATCTGGTGGTTCCAGCGAATGCCCCACATCACCGGATCGGCCGATGGCATCTCCTACAACTGGTGGCAATACATCATTGACCCCAATACCGTGCGATAAAAAAAGCCTCACCGTTTGGTGAGGCTCTTCTCGTTTATGCCGAAACCGGGTTTCTTTGAGAAACTCGGTTTTTTTATTTAATCCTTAACACTACCCTCTTTTTCAGCATACATCGCTTCAATCTCATTACTGAAATGTTCGTTAATCACCTTACGCTTAATTTTGAGCGTCGGGGTTAGTTCGCCATCTTCAATGGTGAAGTTGCGCGGCAAAACGCGGAAGGCACGAACATGTTCAACACGGGCAAATTGGGTATTTACCTCGGTATCAATGCCTTTTTGAATTTCAGCCACAACTTTGGCATTGTCATGCAGCGTTTGGCCTTCTAAACCATGCTCCTGAGCAAATTTTTTGGCGACTCCTTCCTCTAACGTGATTAAAGCCGTCAAGAAGCGGCGTTTGTCGCCAATAACTACTGCTTCGGCCACCAGGGGCAGGTTTTTCAGTGCAGCTTCGATATTCTTGGGGGCAATGTTTTTACCACCGGAGGTGATGATAATCTCTTTTTTGCGCCCGGTGATGTTCAGATACCCTTCTTTGTCAAACTGCCCCAGGTCGCCGGAGTGTAACCAGTTGTTGATGAGCGTTTCCGCTGTGGCTTCGGGCTGTTTGAAGTACCCCATAAAAACGTTGCGCCCTTTTAACAAAATCTCTCCGTCTTCAGCAATTTTCACGTCGGCTCCGGGCCATGTCTGGCCGACTGTGCCCAGACGAGAGGCTCCAGGGTAATTGGTGCTGGTGGGGCCAGAACCTTCCGATTGTCCATACACCTCATAAATGGGAATGTCCAGGCCAGCAAAAAAGTCCAGGACTTCTTTGGCAATGGGGGCCGCGCCAGAGATGCAGGTTTTAGTACGGGTTAGCCCTACCCCCTCTTTCACTTTGCTGAATACCAGTTTGTTTGCCAGATTGTATTGTAAGGCCAGTAAACCGGTGGGTTCTTTGCCATGATTACGAATGTTTACCACCTGACGGCCGATTCCCTGTGCCCAGGCAGCGATTTTGGCGCGAATCCCATGTGACTCTGCCAGTTTTGCGCTCACCCCGGCATGGAAACGTTCCCACACACGCGGCACCCCAAACACCAGCGTGGGGCGTACTTCCTTCAAGTTATCGGGTACTTTCAAACCAGATTCAGCAAAATAAATCTGATAACCGGCGGTAATAGCGGCATGAATGGTAAACATTTGTTCTGCAATGTGGGAAAGCGGCAGGTAAGAGAGGGCAGAATCGGTGGCATCAAGTTTGAGCAGGGATTGGGCCGTTTCGGCCGTCCAGGCCAGGTTATCATGCGAGAGCATCACCCCTTTGGGCGGGCCAGTGGTGCCAGAGGTATAAATCAAGGTTGCCAGTTGTGCCGCTTGCAAGCTATTGAGTCGTTCATCAATGACACTTTCTGGGGTAACATTCCCCTTAGTCATAAAAGCGTCCCAATCCAGCACCATTGGGTCATTTACTTTGGGAGATTTTTGCATGGTGATGACCCATTTGAGCAAAGGAAGCTGGTCGCGCACCTGGGCAATTTTGGCCCACTGTTTATCATCTTCCACTAAAACCACGCTGGCTTCGGCGTGTTCGATGATGTATTGGCACTCAACTGGGGAGTTGGTGGCATAGATGCCCGCTGCCGCGCCACCAATCAACATGCCCGCCAGATCAAAAATGACCCACTCGGCGGTGTTAAAACCGAGGATGCAGACATTTTGGCCGGGTTGAACACCCAGGGCAATTAAGGCACGGCCAGCCTGGCGAACTTGTTTTACATATTCATGCCAGGGGGTGGGAACCCAATGGTCGCCTGTTTTGACATAATAGGCGGGTGTATTGGGCCGGGTTCGGCCGTTTTCATGTAAACGATGTAATATGGTATGGGATGACATTTTCTCCTCCTTCAAGAGATACAAAACAAATTGGTCATTTTTTGACCATTAAATATAAACTGAGGCCCACGTAGTAAACAATGAAGTAAAGGGAAGCCCACACTAACCAGACAGGATAATTGGGGTAAAACAGCATGGGAACTACCAACATAACACCCCAAATACCCGTTAAAGCATAGGTTTCACGCTGATAATGTTCCATCCGCGAGGGGTAAAGGTATTTGATTGGCACAAACACCAGCAAGCTGCACAGGGCTATAATGGCAAAGTTTACCCAGGCCCCAGCCTGAAGCATAAAAAGATAATACACCACAACATTCCAATAGGAAGGAAACCCTTTGAAAAAGTGGTCGTCTGTTTTGGCATCTGCCTGGCAAAACTGGTAAGCGGAGGTGATGACCACCAGGGCGGCTCCGATCAATGTCCAGGCGGCAGGGAGCAAATCTGCTTCATAGAGGAACAAGGCGGGGATAATCACATAGGTTTGGTAATCTATGATATTGTCGAGCAAAGCCCCATCAAAACCGGGTAACATACCTTTGACGGCAAATCTGCGTGCCAGTGTCCCATCCAGGCTATCAATAACGGCCGTTGCCCCCATCCACACAAAAGCCATCAACCAATCATTTTGCATGATGGCAATAATCGCCAACAGGCCACAAAAAGCCCCACTGGCAGTGAACAGGTGTACACCCCAGGCTAATAACTTTTTCTCAATCGGAACTTCACTTTCAAAGGAATTTACTTCTGTCATGTCCTCTTAACCTCTTAATATGATCTACTACTTCAGCAGGCACACGATGGTATGGGGCCACTGCTTTTGCCGTTTGTTAGTAAGCAAAACATCGTATGTCTGACTGTTCACACCTATTTTAATCCGGTTTCAGCTTTCCGGCATGTAATACGTCCAAATTTCCCCTTCATGATGCTGAATTTCCCCTTCAGCTTCCAGAAAAACCAGATGGGCCAGGGTTTCGGCAACGGCAAAACGAATCTCGTGGCTGGTGAGTTTAGTGAAGTCAAACAGGTGTTGGGCGGCCTGGAACACGGTGATGGGGGTATGGGAAACGGCCGTTTTGCTCTGCTGCAACCGTTCGGCGTGGTGGTGTTGTAACTGAGTGATGCGGCCGGGCAGGTCTGTCATCACCCGCCCATGCCCCGGCAAAACCAGGCGCACCGGCAGTTGCGCCAGGTGATGCAACGAAGCCAGGTATTTTTTGAGGGGGTTGGCTTCCCCCTGCGGCCACAAGCTGATGTTGGGGCTGATCTTTTGCAACACCTGATCCCCACACAGTAACAGTTGCGCTGTCGCCTCATAAAAAATCAACTGCCCATCACTATGCCCTGGGGCGTGGATGGCCTCAAAACAGGCATCCCCCAGGCGAAGGAAGCTTCCTGGTGGTAGTAGTTCAACTTGTTCCGGGTGGGGCAGGGTTTTAGCGCGGGTGTCTTCGGTATCGGCCGTTAACAGGTGGGCCAGGTCGGCGGGCATTCCACAACAGTGCCAAAACTCCAACGTGTTTTGCCGCCAGGCCGGCTGCCCACCCCACACCTCGGCGGCCAATTCATATTCGCGTGGCGAGAGGTAAACAGGGGCACCAGAAAGTTGTTGCAGCCAGCCAGCCATGCCGTAATGATCGGGGTGGGTGTGGGTGAGAACAATTTGTTCAATCTGGCGGGGTTGTAACTGGAGTTCATCAAATACCATCAACCAGGTAGCGCGGGATTCGGCCGTATTTAACCCCGTATCTACCACTGTCCACCCCTTCTCCCCTTGCAACAAATACACATTCACAATCCGCAAGACAAAAGGCAGCGGCAAACGAACCTGATAAATTCCTGGGGCTACAAGGGTAACAACTTTCGAGGGAGGCATAAATTATGTCAAACAAACCATAAAAGCCGTTTCTCGGTCAACAAACTGGCCCTGGCGGTGAAAATATCCACCTCATGCCGTTGTCGGTTTAAGAAGTAGCTGACATGGGAATACCCCACGTCGGCCAATTTATCCAACGCCTGCTCAAAATCGGCCGCTACCCGTTTGGGTTCGTGAGCATCAGAGCCAAGCACGACCGGAATGTTACGAACTTTCATCTCGCGCAAAATCGCCGGAGTAGGGTTCATCTCCCGCACCTGTTTGTGCAAACCTGAGGTATTTAGCTCCATCGCTACCCCTGTTTTGGCAATCCGATCCAGGCTTTTTCTAATTTCTTCCCACAAGGGGGTCAGGTTCCACTGATTTGGGAAGACGTTTTTAATCAAGTCTGGGTGGGTAAGGGCATCAAACAGGCCACATTCGGCGGCCATGGCCAGGTGTTGAAAGTAAGTTTTCTGAAAAGCTACTACATCCCCGTGATAATGCACATCTTTGTAATACTTCATTTGTGGATGCACCGACCCCCAGATAAAGTGAAAGTCGGCTCTGGCGTGTAACTTTTCCAGCCAGGATTCCAGGCCAGGCATATAGTCACTTTCCAACCCCAAACGAACATCCACCTGATTCTTCCAGGCGTGGCGCGCCCGATCTACCATTGCCACATACTCTTCAAATTCGTGCATCTCCATCCGAACTCTGGGAGACCATCCTTCTGGGCCAGGGTTGTGGCAGGTGAAAATGATACCTTTCAAACCACGCTGTTGGGCAGCCACCGCATACTCCTCTGGTTTTCCCTTTGCATGTTTGCACAATGGGGTGTGCATGTGTGAGTCGTATAAAATGGGTGTTGTCATAGGTAAATTGTCATGTCCAGCCGGGTGGGCCGAGAAACGGCCGAAGATCCTCATCTTGTAGCAGTTGGCGCACGGTGTTTTCCAGGCTAACCTTGCCAGCCAACACATCTTCCTGGTAACGAGTAGCCCAACGGTAAATCAGCCCACGGGCATAACGCAGTTCAACCAGCATCAGTTGGGCCAGCGGCCCGCCCTCGCCCAAAAAACCCGACTCCACATAATCCTGCTCCGTTTGCTGCCAGTTGTAAGGTAATCGCACCACGTCTGCCTGCCAGCCAACGCCGGGTTGCCAGGTGAAACGGCCGTATCCCGCCCGCCGATCCAGATCAAATGGTGCCCCCACAGACCCTACATTCACCACCAACGTCCCGTTCACCTGCCGGACAAAGGTCTGATGTGTATGTGCGGTTACAAAAACGGTTGGGGCCGGGGCCATCTGGTTCAGCAACATCTCATCGGTAGATTCCCGAAACAGGCCGTCGCGGTTGTTAATCATGGAAGCATGGGTGACACGAAACTCGCTGCCATCTGGGGCAAAAAAGGTAAATTGATCTGGCAGTGTCAATATACTCTCTACTTGACCATTCAAACTTTCATAAGCCCAGTGAGCAAATTGCACAACATCATACGCCGGGCCACTGCGAGGGCTATCAGTCCGGCCGCACTCCAAAACAAACTGCTCATGATTACCTCGGAGCAAGTACCAACCCTGTTTTTGCTGCTTTTCTAACACAAATGATAGGCAATCACGAGACAAAGGGCCACGACTGATCACATCACCATTCACCACCACCACGTCGGGTTGCCAGGCCTCTACATGGGCCGTCACCGCTTGCAAGGCAGGTAAGTTGCCGTGAATATCTGATATAACAGCAATTTTGGTGGGTTTAGGATGGGTTTTTGCGTTCAATAACCTGCCACCTTCTTCGTATATCGGCCGTTGCAGGGCAGTTGTGTCAAACAGATCAGACACCTTCAACAAATACAACGAACCAATACACCAAGATTGTATCACGTTTGCCATCGTTCATGGCAGTCTAGCAATAGGATATTCGGCCCTTTTTGGGCGTTTTCATGGGTCTTATTCGTGTGCATCTATGCCACTCGTGTGATCGGCGTGTTCTTCCGCTATGCCCCAACAAGCTGCTAATCAGCAAATTCCAGAGTGACAGTTGACGATCTGGCCGAAAATCAGTTTGACAGCCTTTCACCAGTTGTTATAATACCAAGTCTGTTAATAAACAAATAACTGTGTTCTGCCCCTGGATGTCATAAACAATTGAATGAACTTTTAAGCGCAGAGCGCAGAAATCCCCAAATTCTGCGTAGGAGAGAGTCCCTGTCATGAGTGAAGAATTAACAACTACCGTGGAACTAACCACCGATTCCACCCCCAAAACCTTGAGCGACCTAAAACCTAAAATGAAAATTACCGGCAAGGTAAAACGTTTAGAGTTGTATGGTGCGTTTTTGGACTTAGGGGTAGGAGCAGATGCGTTAATCCACATTTCGCAACTTGGCACCGAACAAATCAATCGGGTCTCTGACGTGTTAAACGTTGGTGATGAATTGACTGTGTGGGTGGACAAAGTTGACCCCCAACGCCAGCAAGTGATGGTAACACGTATTCAACCGCTGGCGGTGGATTGGACTGACCTGAAAGAGGGTCAAGTCTACACAGGCAAAATCACCCGCCTGGAAAACTATGGGGCGTTTGTTGACATTGGTGCAGAACGGGAAGGATTGGTACACATCAGTGAATTGAGCCATGATTTTGTGAAAAGCCCCAAAGAAGTGGTGAATGTGGACGACGAGGTTCAAGTTCAGGTTTTGGGTTTTAGCAAACGGAAACGGCGCATTGATTTGAGCATGAAAGCCTTGATGGAAAAACCAGAACCCGTTGCGCCCGTCACAATCAGCCACAGACAACAAGTTGAACAGCCCGTTGAAGATTATTATGAAGAGGAAGATGACGATTTGCCCACTGCAATGGAGATTGCCTTGCGCCGGGCAATGGGTGGTCGGGCAGATTTCCTGGGTGGCAAACGAAACGGCCGTGAGCGCCGCCGCCATGAAAAAACACGGAGACAGCAGGAAGATATTTTGAACCGCACCTTACATTTACAAAAATAAAAAAAAGCCCCGCCAGACGGGGCTTAATTTTTTTAAGGGAGACGTGATATGGAGTACCGTCGTTTGGGTCGCACCGGGTTGAAGGTGTCTATCATCTGTTTGGGAACGATGCAGTTTGGCTGGACGGCCGATGAGCCGACCGCTTATGCTGTGATGAACCGGGCGGTGGAGCTGGGATGTACCTTTTTGGATACGGCCGATATTTATTCGCGCTGGCATCCTGGCAATCCGGGTGGGGTGAGCGAGGAAATGATTGGGCGGTGGCTGAAAACCCACACCGTGAATCGGCAACAGGTGATTCTGGCTACCAAAGTGCGCGGGCAAATGGGGGACGGGGCAAATGATCAAGGGTTGTCGCGCCAACACATTTTGAATGCAGTGGAAGCGAGTTTGCGCCGCCTGCAAACCGACTATATAGATTTGTATCAGGTGCATTGGCCGGACGAAGAAACCCCTCTGGAGGAAACCTTAGACACCTTGACCTATCTGGTGCGTTCGGGGCGGGTGCGGTATTTGGGCTGTTCCAATTACCCGGCCTGGCTGCTGACAAAATCCCTCTGGATCAGTGATGTGCGGCAGTTGTGCCGTTTCGATAGTTTGCAGCCCCATTACAGCCTGGTGCATCGGGCTGAGTTTGAGCGAGAGTTACAGGCGGTTTGTCTGGATCAGGGTATTGGGGTGATTCCTTACAGCCCATTGGCGGGGGGGTTCCTGACAGGCAAATATCGCCGCAACACCCCCATGCCGGAATCGGCGCGGGCGGGCGGGGTGCAACACCGTTACATGAATGACCAGGGGTTTGCGGCTATTGAGAAGTTGGAGGAGATCGGCCGAAATTATCAAGCGACGGTGGCACAAACGGCCGTTTCCTGGGTGTTGGCTAATCCGGCTGTGACCTCGGCTATTATCGGAGCCAATTCGATTGAACAGTTGAACGACACGGTGAAGGGTGCGGAAATAAAACTGAATGCGGAAGAAAAAAGTGCCCTGGATGGGGTAACAGCCTGGAAATAACTATCGGCTTAAAATACCCCGGTTGTAGTAATACACCTGCCGCTGCGGGAAGAGGGTTATTAGTTGACGATTCATCTCTGTTCCCAGGTCGCGGGCATAGAGAATGGGCGAATCTAACCAGGGGGCGTTGCCAGGAAACAAAGCCCCATATTCCCACCAATCTCCATTTTGCGGCAACACAAAAACAAGCGCGGGGGTGGAAACGGCCGTTTCCACCTTCTGACTTTCTGTTCCCGAAATGAAGTTATAACCGCGATACCCTTGCAAACGATCCGGGATGGTGAGCAGGCAGATGATGGTTAACAGGGTGAACAAAACGGCCGTTGCCTCCCGCCCCACACGCTGCCCAAACCCCTCAATTCCCCGCGCTGTCAAAATCAGAAAGGCGGGCAACGCTGCATACAAATAACGCGGCCCATAAAAAATGCCGTTGTGCCAATAAAAAACATGCGCCGCTGCCAGCAACAAGGCCAACCATAAGAGAGAGACATCTGCCCAAGACGGCCGTTTTGCCACAAACACCAGCCAGGCAAAGGCCAATGTCCACAAAGGGGGCAGGTTAAATAACACTCTCGCCAGTTCTTGCCAGTTCAAAGTGATGTTGTGTAACCCGTTTACCAGGGTATGACCGCGTGGGGGGCGAGTGGGATCATAAAACCACACCTGAGCGTATTCGTTGCCAAAGGGTACGGCCTGTATCAGGTTGCTTTTTTCGCCTACCTCCGGCCCAAAACCCAACTGGTCATACGGCCAATACAACAGGCGTGGGTCTTGCCAGGGGTTGCCGGTTAAAACGCTCTGGTAGCCCAACAACAGCAGCAAAGCCAGCAACAGGGGAAAGAAAAAGCTGAGGAGTGGGTAGAAACGGCCGTTTTGCAGCCATCGCCAATTTTTGAGCCAAAAGGGCAATACAAACCCGGCCACCATGACCACCGCTGCCAATTGACGGGTGAGGAATGCGGCCCCGGCCGCACACCCTGCCAACAGCAGCCAATAACCAGCCCGGCGGGGTGTCTGCCAGACGGCAAAAGCCCGCAACCAGGCCACCATAAACAGCGTCAGCCAAAACAGTTCTGCCGCATGGGCCATCATATCGGCAGAAAGAAACCAGAAGAAGGGCGACCCCAGGCAGAGAACGGCCGTTAATACCCCCAGGCGACGGTGGTAGAGGTGGGTTGCCAACAGGTATAACAGGGGGATGGTCAACACGCCCAGGAACGGGTTGATGATCCAGGGGGCGTGAAGCCACACGCCGACCGCCAGCACAGCCGGATAACCAGGGGGGTATTTGCCAAACCAACGGCCGTTTTGCACCAGCAAAAACTCTTGGGCAAAAAAATCGGGCAGGGGCGGGGCCGGTGCCCATAATGCTCCTCGTGCCATTGTGTTGGCCTGGAACAGATAAGTGAGGGAGTCTTGGGCGTGGGGTGCTTGCTGTAAAATGTGCAGGTTGATGTGCAGGGTGAGGGCAAAAACCAGCAACAACACAAGCAGTAAAATCCATTTCAGGGGTGGCAGACGGGTAGGTAGCCGTTTATCAGTCAGGGAAAACAGAAAAGCGGCCAACCAACCCAGCCATAAAAGGGTCAGTGCGCCTTGATGGGCACGCAGGAAGAGTCGTAAAGTGGTTTGTAGTTGCAGAAACAGGGGTTTTCGGATGGGGATGCCAGCCAGGGAACGAGTCAATTGCCCATTTTCCCATTCCCACCACAGCCCGGTTTGTTCCCGGCCGGAAAAAAGAAATGCCAACCCTTGTTGCCCGCCCGGTTGCAACAACAAGATACCTGCGGCTGAGTTGGCCCGGCGTAAGGTGGCCTGGATGGTTATATCGGCCGTTTCTACTTCCTGTCGCAGGATAGCAGAGCGGGGCCATAACGCCCGCGCTTCCCCCCAACGCACGGTCATACCGCCGGTTAATGCCTGCCAGCCAGCCAGACCATCCTGGGCAAAATCGGCCGTTTCTGCCCCATTGATGCCCATTGATGCCCAGGCCGAGTCGTGCCCCAGCACGTCTAACGGAGCTAAAGCCAGCCAGTTTTCGGCCGTCAGGGGTGGGTTTTCCAGATACAGGCCAATTTGCACCCCATTTTGCCAGCCCGGACATTCGACCTGAATGGTGTAATCTGCGGTAGTGGCCTCACACATCCCGCCCCGAACCTGGATTTGTAGGGGAAGTTCTTCGCCAAGTGTCCAGAGGTAGAGTAACAAAAGAAAGGTATTAAGCAGCAAAAAACGGCCGTTTGTCATCTTGAGTTAAGGGTGGTTAAGGATTTGGGGGATTAGAGATTGGCAATCTCCCATCTCCCATCTCAATCTTTTTCAACACCAACGGAGGCATGAGAAATGAGTACTATGCCTTTATGCGGGCTGGTTTTTTATAATGCACCCGTTCCTTTGGCAAATTGTGGTACAACCCTGAATACACAATGCACCACACAACACCTTCGTGAGTCTGTACCATTACCAAATTTTTGCAAATCTGGAGGTTCTATGTATCGGAAATCGTGGGTAATTATCGGTTTGATGTTTTTTGTTTTATTAAGTGTCGCCAGCAGTTATCGTTTGCAGGCAGAATCGGCCGTTTCGCCTGGGGGATTATCGTACCCCATCCTGTTTGTGACACAGGTGCCAATCACGGGGGATTTTACCACCATCGGGTCTACGTTTGGCAATCACCAGGCTACCCTGGGTTCAGTGGCACGCGGGGGGGATTTATGGATTCGTTATCCCGATGGTACGCTGAAAAATCTTACCCAATTGGCCGGGTATGGGATGGATGGTTTTCAGGGAGATGAGGCGATTGCCGTGCGTGACCCATCCGTCCATTGGAGTGGCGACAAGGCTGTTTTTAGCATGGTGATTGGGGCGGCTTTTGAACAGTATGAGTATGAGGATTATTTCTGGCAGTTGTATGAGGTCACAGGCCTGGGGCAAAGTGACACCCCCGTGATTACCAAAGTGCCAAACCAGCCAGAGGGTTTTAACAATATCAGCCCAATTTATGGTACCAACGGCCGTATTATTTTCACCACCGACCGCCCACGCAACGGAGCCGCCCACCTATACCCCCAACGGGACGAATACGAACTAGCTCCGGTGGTTAGCGGGTTGTGGAGTTTGGATCCCAGCAATGGAGATTTGCGGCTGCTCAACCATGCCCCATCGGGCGATTTCACCCCAACGATAGACAGTTACGGCCGTATCGTCTTCACCCAATGGGATCACCTGCAACGGGATCAACAAGCAGACTCCGATGCCAATTATGGCAGTGGCGAAAATTGCGACAGTGGCAACTACTACGGCACCTTCAACTACTCAGACGAAACTGCCAACGCCACCATCCTGGAAGACCGAACCGAAGTTTTTCCCGAACCACGCCCTTGCCGCGAGGATTTATTAGCAGGCACCAACCTGAACGGCCACCGTTTTAACCACTTTTTCCCCTGGACGATCAATGAAAATGGCACTGACAGCGAAGTGTTAAACCACCTGGGCCGCCACGAACTTCATGGCTACATCCCCTCCACCATCAACGGCGACCCCAACATTTTTGAGTATTACGGCCAGGTTAGCCGATTTAACCCAAACCCTATCGAAAACATGTTTCAGATCAAAGAAGACCCGGCAAACCCCGGCACTTACTTTGGCGTAGAAGCTCCTGAGTTTGGCACACATGCGGCCGGGCAAATCGTTTCCATCGCAGCCCCCCCCAGCCAGGATGCAGATCACATTGCTGTTACCTATGTTTCCGACACCCCAAACAGCTCCGGCCACTTCCGCGAGCCACTCCCCCTGGCAGATGGCACATTAGTCGCCGTTCACACCGACGACACCGATGCCGAAGACGGCAATTATCCGCACGATTCCGCCTATGAATTCCGCCTCAAAACAGTGGTGCCGGATGGCAATGGTTACTGGATAGCTGGTCAACCTTTAACCAGTGGCATTTCCAAGACCATTAGCTACTGGAGTCCCGATGTTTTGGTCAATTTCTCTGGTATCTTGTGGGAGCTAAACCCTGTCGAGGTACGGCCGCGCCCGGTACCTACCCCGCCTGTTCACAATTTACCCGCCCCAGAACAACAGATTTTTGATACGGCCGGGGTGAATGTAGCGGATATGATTCTGTATTTACAAGCCAACGATCTGGCGTTGGCTGTCAGCCGTAATGTGACAACCCGCGACGATTTTGATTTCCAACAACCTTTTAACCTGCATATACCCGGTGGGGTGCAAACGATTGGGGCCTCTGGGACAGTTTACGATGTCTCCTACATGCAGTTCTTCCAGGCTGACCAGTTGCGTGGTTGGACAGGTTGCTGTGGCAGTGACCCTTATCCAGGGCGGCGGGTATTAGCCCAACCAATGCACGACCCAGCGGTGATTAATCCCCCCTCTGATGGGCCGCAGGGCAGCGTCGTTTTAGCCGCAGATGGCTCTATGGCAGCCTTTGTACCTGCCCAACGAGCCATGACATGGCAGCTGACCGACACAAACGGGGATGGTGTGGTACGCGAACGGTATTGGGTCACATTCCAACCAGGGGAGATTCGGGTGTGTACGTCCTGTCACGGCCTGAACGAATACGACCAGGCTGGCAATACAACCCCCACGAATCCACCTCAAGCGTTACTGGAGTTGTTACAGTTCTGGCAATTTGTATCTGATCCACCTTACCGCACCTTTTTGCCGGTTGTGCAACGGTAGGAATTGGTGATGGTTAAACATGCGATGTTTTGAAGACCTGTTTGCACGGGCAAGCAAAGGTTAAAACATTGCATGTCTCAGCTTTTACAATAGGTTTCGTAACGATTCACCGCAAAGGCGCAAAGGACACAAAGAAAAGAAAAAACCTTTGCGTTCTTTGCGTACTTTGCGGTTAAATCCCAGAGAGACTGAACAGTTACGATATTTGTTAGTCAATCAGGTTAATTCTGAT
>CAZPEJ010000041.1:0-16403 GCA_964585465.1 uncultured Ardenticatenaceae bacterium | reverse complement strand
CAACCGCCCCATCTTTTGATATTCGCGGCGGGTAGCGTGTAACAGGTGGCGCATTTCAATAACCTCACCACTTTCGGCCGCCAGAAAAGCAGCCGCCAAAATAATGTTGCGGATATTGCCGCCAGCCAGATCAAACTGCTCCGCCAACACCTTAAAATCAATTCCTGTTGCCAGGGGTGTTTCTGGCGGAAAGTTCACCCGCCAGATCAACTCCCGATCCACCGGTTCGGGGAAGGGGAACTCAATAGCAAAGTGCAACCGACGGGTAAATGCGTCATCCAGGTTGGCTCGCAGGTTGGTTGCCAGAATCACTACCCCATCATAAACCTCCATCCGTTGCAACAGGTAACTGATTTCAATGTTGGCGTATCGGTCGTGGCTGTCTTTCACCTCAGAGCGTTTACCAAAGATAGCGTCGGCTTCATCAAAAAAGAGAATCGCGTTGCTGGTGGCCGCTTCGGTAAAAATACGATCCAGGTTTTTTTCGGTTTCGCCAATGTATTTGCTGACAATGGTAGACAGGTCAACTTTGTACAAGTCTAACCCCAACTCTCCGGCCATAATGTCGGCCGCCATCGTCTTGCCTGTGCCCGATTCACCTGCAAACAAGCTGTTTAGCCCTTTCCCCAGAGCCATTTTGCGGTCAAACCCCCACTGCTGGTACACAATCGGCCGTTGTCGCACCGTGTTGACCATCTCTTTAAGCTGTGACAGGGTATCATGGGGCAAGATGATGTCACTCCAGGTATAACGGGGTTGAATTTTGGTTGCCAGAGCTGCTAACCGTTGGTTGGAGTGGAGGCGGCTGGCGGCAAACAGGTGTTCTGTCGCCAGGGGTTTGTTTTCCCATTGGGCCAGGCTAACGGCCGTTGCCACCGCATCCTCTACTTGCCCAGGCGTAAAATAGAATTGGTTTGCTACACCCGGCAGGTCAAGATCATCGTGTTGGGGCAGGTGGGTTTGCCACAGTTGCAGCCGACGGTCGTAATGGGGCACTGAAAATTGAATGGTGTGAACTGAACGGCCGTTTAAGTGCCCGGTTGGTTGCCAGGTGGTGTGGCTAGAAATAATCACCATTTGGGGATAGGCAAACAGTTGTTGCAACAAATGAGGAGGCGGATAACCATCTTGCAGTAGTTCGTCCCAACCGGTGAGATACAACACTGCCCGATACAAACGGCCGTCTCGCAAAATGAGCGTCAACCCTTCTTTCAGCCCCAGTTCGCTTTTATTCAAAGCCACCAGGTCAACCGACAGCAAGGGGCAGTGGTTACTAGCTGCCAGGAAGGTAGCCGCCTCCCGTTTCCCCACCCCATAAGTGCCTACAAATGAATAGAGGGGTGGGGGGGATTGGTTGCGGCCGCTTAAATGTTGCAACAACTCCGGTTCGGCTCGTCCTGGAGCGAGATCGGCCGTTGTTTCGGTCAGTTCTGCCAGGCCAGTTAGCTGGCTGTCCAGGTGGGTGTGCCCAACCAGGTATTCCACCACACTGGCTGCCGGGCGCAACGATTGACTGAGTAACGATAACTCTTTGTCGGTGGTGTGCAGCAACAGGCGGGATTGAAAAAGACGGCCGTCATCTACAAACAAACGGCGCAAATTAATCTTATCAGCGAACGAGTCGGTTAGCAGATTGAGTACCAGGTCTACAGTCGGCCGTTTTTTGGTGACATCATCCTGCAAATAGCTATAAAACCGTTCATACCGTGTATCTAGTTCGGGAGCCAGAACAATCAACAAGGCATCCACTTCAGATGGGGTGAGCATAAATTGAGAAATGAGATGATGCAGGCGCAAAGGCGTTTGGGGGGAAACGGCCGTTCTGGCCCGCCAGGTATGTTCTGCCTGGGTAATGGCTACTTTCCAATCTGCCCAGGAGATAACCCCATCCTGTTGCCCATTTGACCAGATGTGATGCCCCACGTCATACCCCAACAAGGTATCTATCTGGGTATCAGAAACATACAGCCCACGAAACTCATCATCGGGGTTCAGCCCGGCCGCACGCGCACGGGCCACCGCCCAGCGAATGCGTAAATCTACCCCCTGCAACGCCGCCAGCAAATGTTCCAGGTTATCGGCAAAAGGCGCAGGGGCAGAAACAGACAGTTTACCATTCATGGCCTGCCGGGTGCTCTGCCTCTCTTGCACTGTTAGCTCTGGTGAGTTCTCACTCATGCAGATCATCCCCTTGATTCGCCCGTGCCTGCAAGGTTTGTATCAAGTTTTGGAGTTGTGCGACCGTCTGGTCTGTGTCAAAAGTGTAGGGTTCCAGGAAATCAACAATTTCTTGCAAATCTTTCAGGTAACGTTGTTGCCCCGTGATGACGTGTTGGATACGACCGCGCCATTGTGGCCTCGCCCCTTCTATTTCGCGTGGTTCATACCAGATACGGAGAATGAACGCGTGTTCATCCTCTTCTTGCATGTTGTTTGACATAGGCACCCTTGTGCAGCCTTTCGTTTGTTGTTGGGATAGGAGGGCTGCGAATAACAAAAAAAATGGGCTACCATTTCTGATAGCCCGTTGTAACACAGATGTATCACCAGCGTATCACCGCGTTATGACCGCCCTGTCACCAGGCGTTTAGGAAGGGTGAATACCATGTAATTGGGTTTGCAGGTGTTGGATTTGGCTGGTGAGTTCGGGGGAGGTGGTAAGCAGGGAGAGGTTTTCCAGCACACGGTTCAGGTGCAGGCGGGTGGTGTGTAGGTGATTAACGGCCGTTTCCAACTCCTGCACAACCTGTTTTAACGGGTCAGCCGAGCGGGGGCGTGCCGGGTGGTTCAAGAATGGGGGTGGCTGAACGGCCGTCATCTGAGCATAGAGTGATTGGGTTTCCTCCATCGGTTCAATTTTCAACTCCGCCGCCAACGCCCTGCGACACAACTCATACTGCAAAATCGCTTTGTCCCGGTACCCACTTTCCCAATACAGCCGCATCACTTCCCGATGAATTTGTTCCCGCAGCGGGTCAATTTGCAAAATTTGTGCCCCATAGGACAAACTTTTTTCCAATGCCCCCTGGTGATGGTAATAGTGCATCAGATGGGCCAGAGCCTTGAGGTGCAACGAGCGAAAATACTCACGCGCTCGCAACGCCCAATCGTCATACAAGTTTTCTAACAATTCACCCGTACAAAGTTGCAGCGTTTCTTCCAACAAACACACATCTGCCTGGGTCATCGTGGTTGGCGGCTGTGCCAAACACCGGTTGATATTCGTCTCGAAGTGGGCCACATCTAACCAGTAATGACTCTCCTGGTTAAAACCAATTTCATCGTTTGAAGTGAGCAGATAAACCGCACCCGCAGGGGCATGGGCTTCTAATTGGGATCGTAACCGGCACAAGGTCGAACTGAGGCAGTGACGGGCCTGTTTTTCATTTTGGTCGCCCCAAAACAGGTCTGCCAGGGTTTCACGCCGATGTGTTCGTTGACGATGCAACAATAAATAAGCTAACAGGGCTTGACCAGACGGCCGTAATCGAATTTCCTCCCCGCTATCATTACACACTCGCACACTGCCACCAAAGAGAAAAACCTGTAAACTGTGCATCCACACACTCCTCTTGTTGGCAACTGGTGTCATCACAACACACCAAATTTGCTTTTGGGGTAACTACTTTTTGTTACAAATACCAGTTGGAACACCGTTTATTGTAGCATGGAAGTTGGGCGGTTTCCAGATAGAATCAGGTACCAATTAGACATGCGCTGTTTCAACCTCCAGTCGTCCGTACAAATTTGCGCCAAAAACATCGCATGTCTCCAGAGAGACCGAGTGGTTATAGCATCAAGCAAAAAAAGGAATTTTTCAATTAAGTAGAATACAATTCTTGACCAACCCGTTCCCGTTCTCGCCGTTTGACAAACTCTAACAAAGCTTCCTGAACGGCCGTTTCCATCTCTGGCGGTTCATAGTGGGCCAACATCTCCTGCCACACCCCATGTGCCCGACGCACACTATCTTGCCCACCCGCCCCCAACCAGGTGTCATACCCCTGTCGGTCGCTCAAGGTAGATTGGTAAAACGCCGTTTGATAACGCGCCTGGGTGTGAGTGGTGCCAAAATGGTGCCCCCCTGGGCCAACCTCAGCAATCATTTCCAACGCCAGCGTGTCCTCGTCCAGCACAAAACCAGCCAGAAAATGTTGCAACATGGCTAACAGTTCCAAATCTATGACAAATTTCTCAAAAGAAGCCGTCAACCCACCATCCAGCCAACCCACCGCGTGCATCAGCAAGTTGGTGTGGCTTTGAACAGCGGGCCAAAGCGTCCACATCGTTTCATAAGCTGCCTGGGCATCGGGGAGTTTGGCGTTGGTCAGGCTGCCACTGCCGCGATAGGGCAACCGGTAATAACGTGCCAATTGCCCACCCACAATGGCTGCCCAGGCTCCCTCTGGGGTGCCAAAGGCGGGGCTGCCACTTTTCATATCCACGTTGGTGGTGAAACCGCCATAAATCACCGGCGCACCAGGGCGCACCAACTGGGTCAGGGCGATACCCGCCAGGGCTTCGGCGTTTTGTTGTGCCAGCGCGGCGGCTATGGTGATGGGACTCATCGCTCCGGCCAGGATAAACGGGGTGATAAAGGTGACTTGACCAGCGCGGGCAAAGGTGAGCAGCCCACCCAACATGCGGTCGTCGTAGCGCAAAGGGCTGTTGACGTTAATCACGTCCCCAATGACCGGGTCTCCTTCCAGGTTGCCAAAGAGAATTTTCATCATTTCCAGGTGGTCGGCGGTGATAATTCGGCCGTGTGCGGCTTCCATCACCAGCTTGTCGGAGAGGGTTAATCCAGCATACAGGCGGTGTAAATGGCGTGCAGAAACGGGAATGTCCTGGGGTGTGACCTGTTCCCAACAAGCGACGTGCAAGACGGGGGCCAGATGGGAGAGTTTGACAAACTTTTCGTAATCTTGCATGGTGCCCACACGACGGCCGTTTGCCAAATCCATCGTGTAGACCATTCCCCCATTTGGGCCGCAGGTGAGCCGATTTTTCCCCACCACCACGCTGTGTGCCGGGTTGCGTGCCCGCCAGGTGAAATGGGCAGGGGCTTTTTGTACCAGTTCCATCACCAACCCCCGATCTAACCAGACATGTTGGGTGCGGTGGTCTACTTTGGCCCCTGCCTGCTGCCACAAAGACAACGTTTCCCCGTCCAAAAAATCAATGCCTACTTCCTCCAAAATACGCATGGAGGCGTGGTGTAGCTGTTCCACTTGTTCAACTGCCAGCCATTCTAACGGGGCAAACGGAATGGTAGGTTGTTGAAAAGGGAGTTTGAGCATCGGAAGTTCACGGCGTTGCCGGCGGCGTTCGGGGCGCGGGGGACGAGTTGTTTTCATACTTTTCCATGTACCTCGGTTCTTGTACAGCCCAACGCATCACCACCAGGGCGAACAGGTTGACGCTGCCGCTTAAAATAAAAAGCCATTGGTAGCTGAAACTGGCTAATGTGGCTCCAATCAGGGGGGCGACGATGCCCATTAAACCAGTCAGGGTGTTGCTCAGGCCGGTGTAAGTCGGCCGTTTTTGGGATGGGGAGAACTCGATGACCAACAAAATGCCGGAAACGATAATGGCCCCCAGTTGTAGGCCGGAGAGGAAAAAGACAGCGTAAAACCAGGTCGGTGTAGGGGCCACCCAGGCCAGCCCAAATAAAATCACCCCTGCCAGCCCGGCCAGTTCCATGGACAGTTTGTGCCCATATTTATCGGCTAACAACCCAAAGAGCAGGTTGCCAACGGTTTGCCCGGCCAGCAAAACGGCCGTATATCCACCCACCACGCTATCTGGCAAACTCCACCGCTGAACGGCCGCTACCGTGATAAACCCGCTTCCCATTCCCCCCAACGCCAGCAAGCAGCGGGCCAGCAGATACCGGCGAAAGTTGTGGTCTTCCCGAATGACGCGGGGCAAACCGGCCCAAAACTGGCTATTACTCTGGCGGGGTGTCATCACGGGCTGAACAGGTTCGCGGGTGAGGGCAATAAACAGCCAGCTAACGTTGATGCCAATGGCGGCAATGAGGAAGGTATAGACAAAGTTGGTGGGAAACGGGAAACTTTTTAACAACCAGGTGGTAAATCCGGCCGCCAATGCGCCAGCACCAGCCCCAACAAACAAGGTAATACCCAATAAACGGCCGCGCCGTTCGATGGGAAAACATCGGGCAAACATATCCTGCCATGCGGTGGCAATCACCCCCGCCCCAATGCCGTGCCAGGCATAACTGAGCAAAAAAAGCACCAGAGCCAGCAAGGGAAATTGGGTAGCAATCAGGGCTGCCACCACAATAAACCACATAGGCAGCCGTTCGGTAAAAAAGCCCAGGTTGACCACGACGGGTTTTTTGCGGGCCAGCCGTTCGACGATGTTAGCGGTAAATAGTTGGGGCAAAAACCAGGAGCTTTGGGCAATCACCGCCACCAGGCCGATGGGTAATGGGCTGTCACTCAATTTGCTGACGAACAAGGGGACAATGGTAGATGACGAGATGAAGCTGAGGCCAAACCAAAAAGAGGCCCCGTCCAGCAAGGTCACGGTGAAATTCCAGGGGTAGTTTTGCTCCATTTCGGCCGTTATTTCCGCTTCGGTGCGGGGTGGCACGGGGCGGTCGGCTTGCAGCAGCCAGCGCATAACCCCACGCAAGGTGATTCGTTGCAACATAAAAACTCCATATGGGTGAAATGATAACAAAATAAGAAACCGAGTTTTGGGAAAAACTCGGTTTCTTAGCGCAGCGTAAATGAACGATCTTTTAGGGGATTTTAGTCATCGTTTTGAGTAAACCCTTAAAGGTTTTGACCTTTTTACCCCCCTCCAATTTTAAACTGAGAATCGCTGCTCCGCGAAAATGCCTGGTGACGACGTTGCACAATATCGGATAAAATGGCTTGAAATTGATCTTCTGGTATGTCACTCCAACATCCAGCAAATGCCAGAGTTGATTTGAGATTTTTTGCTTGCTCAGTTTCTATATCCAAGCGGAAATGATGGATAAAGTTGTAAATATCTATTAATTTATCTTCGGGTAAAAGATCGATTTCTTTTAAAACCTCTCGTTTTATCATTATGGGAGCCATATTTACCTCCAATCCGATATTCAGCATGTTTTCCCTTGCATTATAGCAGAATCAAGCGGGTTACATGGCCTTGTTTATAGTTGACCCCAAAGCCAAGACCAGAGGAAGGCCAAAATAAGTGAGAACATTCGTTTGCCAGAAGGGGTATAAGGCGACACAGTACAAAACTCCAAAATTGATCAGGGGTTCACGAAATCTAACAATGTATTACCATGCCAGCTTTGCGTGATAACGGCTAGCTTCACCGGCAAAAGCGAGATTTGACAGAAAAAAGCCAAAGGGTCAAAAAAGTCAGTGGTGTGAATCCCACCCAAAAATAGAGAACCACCGCGTTTTTGTCCGAGTGCAAGCAGTATTGGCAAGCTTTTGACCTTGCCAATGCCATTGCCGCAATTTCACCTGCACCTAAATCTAAAGCAAGCCATTCAGAAGGCATAGATTTTGGATTGACAATACCCAACCACGAATAATCATCTGAATTAGGAACATCATAGCCTTTACTGCGCCCTGCTTGCAATTAATTTCTAACGGCTTCGGGTGTCCAAATTTCGTCAAATAATTTAGGAAGCCAATCAATACTGCCAATACGATAAAGATACAGAAGCGGAGAAGTGTTGCTGATGGCTTTAAGCATAGACGTTTTCTAAATCGTCAAGTTCGGCGGCAAAAGGGAAAACTTTATACCGACTCAAACTGAGCAAAAATTCTACTCTGGACATTCCTGCAAGCTTAGATGCTCGCCCAGAAGAAAGCCTACCCATTTCAAATAACTTGACGGCCGCTAATACGCGGATTTCGCGCCCAAATGATTCAGCGTCGGTCTTTTCGGCAAGAAGCACCTTATCTGGAATTTCAATAGTAATTTGTTGGAGAGTCATCTTTACTCCTTTGCCTACCGCTAATTTTACTTCGCTTTAACGAACCTTAGTTTAGACCTGACAGGTTTGCAAACCTGTCAGGTCTAAAGCGGGTGGTTGAAAAGGGCCTTGTGACAATTGGCTATTTGTCGTCTACCGGAGGCGAAAGAGGTGTTGCGGTTGGTAAGACGGGCAAAATAGCCGGAGTAACGGTGACAGAGGCGGTGGGGGAAGGTGTGGCTGTCTCCTGGGCAGGTGGCAACCAGCCTTCCAGTGTGGGTGTGGCGCGGGGTAATCCAGGCTGGATATTGATAGCCGGGGTTGCAGAGTCACTACCAGTCTCGTCACTAAACCCCGTAACCGTTAATGGGATAGGCCCTAGAACGTTGTTGTTTTCCATCGGACATTCGTTGACGGTGTTATCGGTGTCTACCTGTGCCCAAAGCTGGTGAGAGCCGCTGTTGAAGGTGAAGATGCCTTGATAGGTACGGCTGGCCCCTGCTTGCATGTCTTCCCCTTGTACACCCCAATAGATGTCACCCTGGCTAAAGGGGGCGGGTGTGCGGTCTACATAGAAGTCCAGGTAGAAGTTGTTACCGGGTGAGACGTTGACGTTACCCTGGTTGCGAATGGTGACGAAGATGGTAGCCGGTTGACCGCTGCCTGGTGGGTTGGGCTGCACCTGAATGGCAGTGACTACCAGGTCAACGCCGGTGGGTGAACAGGGTGTGGGGGATGGGCCGGGTGTGGGTGTGAAGGTGGGTGCCGGGGATGTGGCGGTGGGTGAAGCGGATGTAGCGGTGGGTGTGGGAGTTGGCACTGTTGGATCGGGTTTGAAGATGATGGGTAGATAAATTGTTGTTGGCCCACCTGCTACCGTTGTGACATCGGTGGCGGAGTCGGAGACGGTGTCATCGCTTTGGGAAACGGCCGTTACGGTTGTCACATCTACTTCTCCACCTGTGGCAGAGGGTGGGATTGAGACCGTTACAACAACATTATCTGTATTCCCAGGGTTCAAAGCCACCGACGTAGGAGATACGGAAACCGTCCAGCCTAACGAAGAGCCTACGGTCAAATCATAGGTATCGGCCGTTGCTCCCGTGTTGGTGAGGGTGTGTTGATATTGCAAAGTATCTCCTGGGTTGCCCGTTTGGCTGCCATTTGGCCCAATTTGTACGGCAAAAACGGGAGCCGAAGAGACGGTGGTGGTGTTAACGGCCGTTGCACTGGTAATTCCATCCTCCGACAGAGCTGTAACCGTTGCCACATGCACCATGCCCTCTGTGCCGGGTGGCACTGTGACGGTCACTGTAACCACTTGGGTTGCCAGAGGCGGCATATCAGTGACGGTTTGTGGTTCAACCGTCACTGTCCAGTTGGGGTTGGACTGCACCGACAACGACACTGTATCCAGAATGTTGCCGATATTGGTCAGGGTATGGGTGTATACAACGGTGCTGTTTTCCGGTGTCACCTGCGAATTGTCTGGCAGCAACGTCAACCCATAAGCGGCCGTGACAGTAGTGGTATCGGTGAGGGTGTCGCTGGCATCTGGGTCAAAAGCATCCGCGCGAATAACGGCCGTATGTACCGTATCGCTCGGTGTGCCTGGGGGCACTAAAACCGTCACCATAAACGGGAACGTCTCGTTGGGGGAGAGGAAACCGGTGGCAGTGGGGGTGATAGTGACAACCCAACCAGATGGGTTGGTTGCCTCAACCGACAGATGGTACTCGTCCACACCATCACCTGTATTGGTGAGGGTATGTTCATACACCACCGATTGCCCTGGCCCACCGCTGCCCGCCAGCGAGGTTTCAATGTCCACGCCTGGGGTGTGGGTGATAATGGTTGTATCGGTGACAGAATGAACTCCGTTGAATTGGGAATCGGCCGTTATGACCGCCTCGTAACGGTACCCCGGATTGCCTCCGGTGATCGTTAATGTCACTGTCACCTGCTCATTCGGTAACAGGTCGGAAATGGTACCAGGGGAGAGCGAACAACAACCCCAACCACCTCCCGGTGGAATGGATTGCCCGCTGAGGGTGAGGGTGTAGGTGTCGGTAAAGTCGCCCGTGTTCCGCAACAGATGGTCAAAGGTGTATACCTCACCAGGGTTGATGGTTTTTGTTTGGGTGATGGGGGTGAAGGTGAACTCGGCCCGTTGTAACCGTTCATCCGCTCCCATGTCTACTTGAGGCCCTTGCAGACGGGGTTCTAGTTCAAAGTCTACCCCGTTGACAATCGAAACGGCCGATGTGCCATTATCTTTGGCATCAGAACTGGAGGCAATGTGGAAGAAACCGTCTGAAAAGTCGGGGAAGCCAGTCAGGCTGTTGCTGCCGATGGGGACATTGGATGGATCAATCAGATAGGGTGTGTAAAGGTTGTAATCATTCTCCAGCAAGGTGGTTCCGGTGATGTAGACGGCCGGGGCGGCAAAGGCTTCGTTATCGGCAAAGATATTGTTCAACAAGGTTGCGGTTTCGCCACCAACATATAAACCACCGCCGACCGGTGTTACCTCACCTGATGTTTGCAGACTGCCGCAACTGTTGACTAGGTTGTTGGCAAAGGTGTTATTTTCAATAACGGCCGTTCCTGCTGCCACCAAGGCCCCACCACCCAGACCACACCCACCTTGCGGATTCTCATTGGTGTTGTGGGCAAACACAGAGCTTTGCAGTGCCAAATTGCCGCCCGCGTGGTACAAACCAGCCCCAAATTGGGCACTGTTGTGCCACACCCAAACCCCACTCAACGTCAGATTTGCCCCGGCGTTATAAATCCCACCACCGAAATTGGGGATGGTATCGTCTAACTTCGGCACCCCACCTTCAATAAAGAGGGAAGCCAATGTCACAGTTACCCCTTCGGTGACATAGAAGACACGGTGGGAATTTGTCCCACTCAATATCACAGCGTTGGTAATGGGTTGGGAAATGGTGTATCCATCCCCGGCATCGTAACCACCGATAATGGTGACTGACTTATTCACAAACACATTTTGTATGACTTCATCGGTGCCAACTGTTCGGGTGGAAACGTCGGTATAGGTGCCAGCCGCGACCAGGATGGTGTCTCCATCTAAGGCTTGATCTACCGCGTGCTGAATGGTGGCGCATGGTTGTAGCGGGTCGGTGCAGTTGGTGTTATCCTGCCCAAAGTTTGCCACATAGCGTGTGCCAGAGACGAAACCGATGCTGATGATATTTTGTACAGAGTCTGTTACTTCGGGATCGTCCAGTAGATAAACAACCACACCAGGAGTGGCCGTGTCATTGGCAACGGCTGTATCCAGGATTGTTACCTCTAACACCACAGTAGATGTCTGGAACTGCCCCAATGTGACCACCGGATCCGTCAGGATAGAAGCGGTTGCATTTGCTGGGCCAGCGTTGGGCACAACGGCAATCTCCTCAAAATTATTCCCCTCATTGGTTAACACATGGGTAAAGGTGATAATGTCACCCGGCAGAGCGGACGCTGTGTAGTCGGGTTCAATATCCAGGATGCCCACTTCGCCAACGTTGGTAATAAAAGAACCGGTGTCGGTGCGGCTGGGGATGGAAGCAGAACGGCAACGCACAGTGCTGACATCTTGTGTGCCAGAGAAGGTGGTAATCGGAACGGTCACAGTTAGAATCCGTTGAGCCGCTTCCTTATATTCCAGTTCCACCACCTCTTGTGGCCCATTTTGTAGGGAAGACCAACCCTGTGTGCTGCTAAGGGTGATGGTGATGGTATCGGTGTAGCCGTTTGAGGGATCGTCACCCAAGAAGGAAGGATTCCCCACATTCCAGACCTGAACAGTGTAGGTGAGGACACCACCGGGGATGCCGGTGGCTGTGGTACTGCTGGGCAATACCTCGCACCCCCAATCTTTGTAATACTCATCTGCGCCAATGTCACTGCCGTAACCATAGGTGAACTGGTAATCGGGGTTGCCGTTGCCATCGGGACGTAGGGTGTTATTTGCATCAAAGTCAATGCTTAACGGTGGGTTACCAACACCTGGGTCTAATAGGCTTGGGTCTGCTTTGTCAATGGCGGGTGAACCGAGTGGCAAGAAGGAGACAATCACACCAGGGTCGTCAAAGATGGAGTTACCTCCAGCCCCCAGTCCGGCCACGTCGTTTGGTGTGTTGGCAAAGTAGTCGTTGTAATCCGCCTGCCCATTGCCGTTGGCAGAATAGATACCGCCACCATTACTGCCGGTGTTGCCGACCAAAATGGTGCTGTTGACCACAAAGGTGCTGCCGCCTGGGCTGGCATCTGCTACCCCACCCCCGTTACCAACGGCCGTATTGCTATTGACTGTGTTGTGGTACATCTCCAGGTTGCCCACACTGTAAACAGCTCCCCCACTGCCATTGCTACTATTTTGGAAGTAGATGGCATTGATTAACACAGTGTTACCAGCGTTGTAGTAGGCTCCGCCGCTGCCCCCCGCTTCGTTGTATATGAATTTGTGATTGCGTACCGTGCTAGTTCCCCCTGTGGCTACCTGCACCGCCCCACCGCTGCCCGATGTCACATTACCGGTGAGGGAGATGGAGATAACATTCAGGTCGCCATTGGGTAGTTCTGTGATTCTGGCGACGCTGGAAAGCCCGGTGGAGCCACCTGTGAGGGAGAGGGAGGCTCCGTTATTGACGTAGTAACCACCCCCTTGAACGGCCGTATTTTCTCCGGTGACACATTCAGCAAAGGTCGCGTCCCCACTCTCCACATAAACCGCTCCGCCGTTGCCATTGCCGCCCAAAGAGGCATTTCCGTTGAGGAAACCAAAGTGGGTAAAGGTCGGTTCGGCCCCATTGGCAACCACAATAGCCCGCCCTGCCCCTTCAGGGTTGATGAGGCTGGAGACAGTGCCAACTTCGACGCTGTAATAATCTCCTGGGTCACTGAAATCTTCCCGGCTGAGTGAGCCACGAATATCCAGGCTTTGGGAGATATACCCCACTTGCAAGGAGCCGTTGCGCGAAATGACACCACTACATTGCCCTCTGGCAACCTCCACCAACAGAATCCCTTCGGACTCGGCGTAATCAATGGCTTCCTGGAAGACTCCAAAAATTTGATCTCCTACCCGAACCAGGCAGGAGTTGATTTCGTCCGCGCCAATGTCTGGGCCGCCGTTGGTGGGGCGTATATCGTCGTCAATGTCGTTTAACAGCCCTAAATCTTCAGCCACATCTTCTCCAGGTGAACCATCCACCAGGTGGTAATCGTTGTTGAGAGGGTCATAGTAGAAGGGGGCTTCGGAGATGGCCCCACTGCCGGGGGCTACGCCGCTATAGTCGCTGGTGTTGTTAAAGACGTTGTTGTATCCCACACTGGGGCTGCCACTTGCTACTTGGATGCCAATGCCCAGGTTGCTGTCTACGATGTTGTTGCGAATGCTGGGGTTGTTGGCTGCGCTGTAGATGCCGCCGCCGATATTGGTGACCAGGGTGTTGTGCCAGATACGGCCGCTTGAGTTGGCGTTGTAGATGCCTGCGCCCAACGAGGCCAGGTTGTCAAAGAGGATATTGTTCCAGACTTTGGCACTGTCGCTGTTGCCAGAGGCGATGTAAACACCTGCCCCATCAACGGCCGTATTTTCCCACATCCGGTTCCCATCTAGCAGCAGGATGCCTGCATCGTGATACACCGCCGCACCTTGATCCGCCTGGTTTTGCATAAAAACATTTTGGTGAACATAACCATCGGATGCCGCCCCATCGGAATAACCGCCCCCACTGGTAGCTGTGTTGGCCACCAGCCAGGTGCCTTCCATCAGCAACTCCCCGCCATTGTATACCCCACCCCCTATGGTGGCCGTGCTGGTTTGCACACGGGAAACGAGTAAGTTTAACACCCCGTCGTTAAATACCCCGCCCCCAGCGTCCAGCAAACCAGCCTCGTTGCCGTTACCATGTTGTAACATCATTTCGGTGACGGTGAGGGTGGTGCCAGAGGCTACGTAAAGCACCCGGCCGAAATCTAGCGCGTCTAATGTGCCTGTGATATTCGATTTGTAGTTCCAATCTCCATCCAGGGTGATGTTTTTGTCTACAAAGAGGTTTTGTACCACATCCCCGGCAATGCCTAACGAACGGGTATTAACCCCGTAACAGATGCCTTCTACCTGTACCGTATCACCAGCGACAGCCAGGTCTACAGCCAGTTGTGCCGAGCCGTAAATGGTGCCTGGTTCGCTGAGAATGCGGGCGTAACAGCCACCGATTTCATCTGCGCCGATGTCTGGCCCCTGGTGCGACGGCCGAATATCTCCTTTGTAGTCGTGGAACAAGGGTAAATCGTTATCCCCCCGGTCAACAACGGGCGAGGTGATAGGTAGGGTGAAGGTGGGAATGCCGGTAAAGCTGGGGTTTTCTGCCAGATGGCCGGTGCCACCATTGGAGATGCTGCCGCCGAAGTCGCTGCTGTTGCCAAAAAAGTCGTTGTAACCAAGCGAGGGGGTTGAGCCAGCCTGCCCATAGGCCCCACCGCCCAAAACGGCCGTATTGCTCATGACAATGTTGCCAATGAGTTGGGGTGAATTGGTTAGGGCGAAGAACCCGCCGCCGTTGCTGCTGGCACTGTTCAAGGCGATGGTATTGTGCCAGAAGGTATTGTTGCCTGCCGCGTTGTAGAACCCAGCCCCAGAAACGGCCGTATTAGAGTAAATGAAGTTGTTTTGAATGGCAGCTATGTTTGAAGACGATGTCACATAGATGGTACCATTCCCACTTGCACTGTTGTTAAAGAGACGGTTGCCACCATCAATCACGGCCGGGCTGTTGTTTATGTAAATGGCAGACCCGTTGGTGGCGGTATTACTGTAAATCTGGTTGTTCAAAATGGTTGCCGGGGCGTTATCAATGTAGATCGCCCCACCATTTGCGCCAGTTCCTTGCAAAATGTCGAAAGAGTGTACCGTTGCAGTGATGCCGGGAGCCACGTAGATGACACGCCCTGTGCCCTGGGCATCCAGATAGGTAATCTCATCTTGTCGCTCAAAATCTATGCTCCACCCACCGGAGATGATGACGGACTTGGTAATGTGAACAGTGACATCAATGGTACCTAAACCACCCCCCACACTGCTGGTGTTGAAGGTGTGTACCCCACTACAACGCCCCGCCACGTCAATTTGGTCACCTGGGTCGGCGGCCTGAATGGCTCGTTGTACGCTGCCGTAAATGACGTTGTTGACCCGTGCCAGGCAGTCCACAATTTCGTCAGCTCCCATATCAGGCCCTTGGTTGGAGGGGCGGGGTTCGCCATCGAAGTCGCTGGCGACGGTGGAAGCAGGATCGGCAGCATCTTCGGCTGGTGCGCCTTCTAGCAGGTGGAAGTTGTTCAAATCGGCATCGGTGAAGCCGGGAGCAACGCTGTTGGAGGTGAGGGAGTTGCTGCCTGCGTTGGTGCCAACCACTGCTTGGGTGGGGGAGGTGTGGGGGTAGTAGTAGTTGTAATCTACACTTAACCCAGATATTAATGAGAAGATAGCCGGGCCAGAAACGGCCGTGTTGTTGGAAAAGATGCTGTTGCGAATGGCAGGAGAGCCAGCTGCATTATAAAACCCACCCCCATTAACAACGGCCGTATTGTTGTATAACGTCAGGTGTTGGTAAGAACTGATACTGGCCTGGTTATACACCCCACCACCCGACGACAACGCCTGGTTGTGCGCCACCACCACGTTTCGTGCGGTTAACTCACCCTGCTGGTTATAAATACCACCCCCGTTTTGGTTGGCACTATTGTTTCGCAGGAACACCCCGTCCAAAATCATTGGGCCGTTGTAGTTATAAATACCACCCCCACTGGCAGAGGCCGTGTTGGTCATAACCCGGCCGAGGAAAGGTTCCAGGTTGGGGAACTCATCGGGGTCGGGGATGAGCAGGGTGAGGCGGGATAACCCGGTGTGGTTGTAGAAACCAGCCCCAATAACGGCCGTGCCGGTGTAGATAGACACACCCCGGAAAGTAACTTCGCCACTTTCGACATAAACACCCCCGCCTGCATCTTGCCCACTGGGGCCACCACCCAAACCAGTGGCATTGCCATTGATGATGGTTAACCCCTCGATGGTGGTGCTGATGCTGCCGGTGAGGAATAACCCACGTCCGTTGCCCTGGGGATCAATGTAGGTTGGTTCATAGGTGCGTTCGGTAAAGTCCCCGTTCCAGCCACCTTGAATGGTAACGCTGTCGTCTACCGTGACGCTTTGGCGGCAAATGCCTGTCACTTGTATTAAGTTGCTGACGTTACTGGCGTTTAGCGCGTCTTGAATGCTGCCGTAGATGGTAGTGCCCCGTTTGGCGCGGCAACCGGCCACTTCGTCGTACCCCATATCGAACCCGGCATCAGACGGCCGAACTTCATCTTCAAAGTCCACTAAAACAGGTGAGTTGGGGTCGGCGGCATCTTTGACCGGGGAGTCTACAAT
>CAZPEJ010000040.1:0-16705 GCA_964585465.1 uncultured Ardenticatenaceae bacterium | reverse complement strand
GTATCTATCAAACTTCCCCAAACTGGAGAACTGGTGCCGGTACGCAGTAAATCATCAGCCCAACCAGGCATGTAAGATTGAATAAACCAGCTAACGGCCAACAGGACAATTAACACCCCGACAAAGTAGGTGATAATGGCCCCCAGGCTTTTGGAGGGTAACTCTTTTTTGATAACAAAATGGTAGGCCAGAAAACCACCAATCACGAGAGGGACAAACTGCAATAAGGCGGCTAAGTTCATATGTGTACTCCTTCTTCTTAACAACTCCTGAAGCGAAGATCAATAAGACGTAACGATTTATACTCACAAAGGGCATAAACTAATATTTTTTTTGAGGTTGTGCATTGGAGATTGGCGAATTTCTAATCGCCAATCTCTAATCCCCTTCAATAGAATATCAATTTATGACCTTACGCAGCATAGTTTCTTTGGAGACATGTGGTGCCTGTCTCTTTAGGGTAAAAATTGTTGAGGATCTACAAAGATTTCGTTTATTTTGTCGTAAATAGTGTAATGAACGTGTGGGCCGGTGGAAACGCCGACAGATCCCATGATGCCGACGGCTTGTCCCTGTTTGACTTCTCCTTCTTCGACAATGTAAGAACGTGGGTGTAACAACCACACAATCCACTCGTCGTTTTCGATGCGAATGGTGCTGTTATACCATTTGTCGGTGAAGGTGGTGACAGTGCCAGGAATGGGGGCTTGTAAAACGGCCGTTGTGTCACTGCTGGAAATATCTATACCTGGCAATCCGTAACTACATCCGTGAACATCCTGGGTCAAAATAGGAGTTATTGCTACCGGGTTCAGACGCGGGCGCAAAGTGGGCAGCCCCAGCAGATGGGGTTCGCCCAGGCACTCGGCTTCGGAAAGATTGCGGTATTCGGGGAATAACATGGCCGCATCAGAACCGGTGAACTCTGTAACGGCCGTAACTGCCCAATCATACAACCGGGTACTGACATCAAACAGAGACACAGGAAAAGGTTGACTTTCCCGATCCCACTGGGAAGTCACCAAACTTTGTACCGCCAGATGAGTCGGCCACGCGCCTAGCGATGTAACCCGCACCGTGCCTAACTCCACATCTGAATACACCATATTTTGGTGAGCCGCGTCATAATTGTTCATTACATAAGCAGATTCATCAGGGTCAAGCCGTGCGGCTGCCCCTTCGCCCGCGTTATAAGCAAAATAACACCGTTTAATGACCTCTGGGTCTTGGGTGAAATAGGTCACATCTGGGCAACGTTTCTTAAACTCCATCGCCGCGATTGTTAATTGTTCGCTCACTTCAATATCGGAAATAGGCCCAGGTGTAAAACAGGGGCGTTGCCCAGACCGCACCAAGTCATACGCGCCAATAATCCCGGTACAATTTTCTGGGTTTATGGCTTGCATACTATTCTCTTTATACCACAACACCAATGGTACTTCACGGGGTACATCTGCTTTGCGGGCCGCATAATCGGCGATTGGTGCCCACTGAAGAACGGTTGTTTGAATGGATTCAGGTAAATCGTATTGACTGGACATATAAAAACGACCGCCAGCCAGAAAACCTAAACCCAATAATAACAACAAAATAGTATCAAAAAGACCGTTGACGAATCCCAGGGCAAGTTGTTGTGGCTGCAATCCAAGTGCCGGGATCAGCTGAAACCGTATCCAAATTCGCAGCCACTCCGGTATCAGAACTGCCCAGAGGGAAGAAGACATAATAATAACATTATAACTTTAAGTAAAGTTAAGTCAAGTGTTATGTCACGTAACCGGAGTACTAAGAGGAGAGATAAGGAGAGATGGGGGATTGGAGATGGGAGATTTCAAGGGTAAAAAACCTTAACATGACAAACGGCCGTAAACCGTGATAAACTGGCACTCTCGGTGGACGGCTCATCAGCCAATTGCCCACTGATAGGCGTATAACCCACAAGTTTAAAAAGAGGTACGAGTATGAAGTTATTGCGAGTATTGGGTATTTTGACAATTGTTTTACTATCGGTGGTGGTGGTTGCCCTGCAATTTGGCCCATCAGTGCCTACTGCACGGGGTAAATCCCCCTCAGTTCCCCTGGCCGATGGGTTAACCCCGGAGCAGGTATTGGCCCAAGACCTGGCGTTGGCGGATGCACGGGTGCAACAATACACCGTTGGGCGACGCTCCGAGGTTTTTGGGGTGCGGCAGGTGTTGGCGGATCAATACACAGCTGCCAGCACGGCCTGTAAAACGGCCGATTGTCGGCAAGTAGAGATTTACCTGTTTGACGAAAATGCAGCCGTGACCGCTCTGGTCAACCTCGACACCCAAACTGTGTTGGATGTGTTATACCTGGCCAATATGCAGCCAGGAATCAATAAACGGTTGGCGGATCGGGCCATAGACATTGCCATCAACGCCCCCGAAGTGATTGACGCACTGGGGTATAAACCCACTGCCGAGGGGCTGGCGGCGGTGCCTGCCGGGGTGCGGGGCACCGTTTGTGCCCATCAACATTTGTGCGCTGCGCCAACCTTCAAACAAAACGGCCGTTTCCTGTGGGCATTTGTTGACCTGACAGACGACCGTTTGCTCACCGTCCAGTGGACAGAAGCGGGCGAAGACGGCAGCACCGTTCCCTTTACCCCCGAAGGTTGCCCACCACCCGGCTCTGTGACCCGCGATGGTTGGAGTTTGTTGCACGAAGTCACCGGCACAGACAGTATGCGAATTTACGATGTCACCTATAACGGCGTTCCAGTGGCAACCAGCATCAAACTGGTAGAGTGGCACGCTGCTTATCCTGGTTTTGGATTTGTGGACGCTACGGGTTGCGGTGGCGGCGGTGGCGGGTTTCCCATTTACCCTTACGGCAACACCCAGGTATTAGATTTGTTGGATGGTCAAAGCAACATCATCGGTTTTGAAGTCGTGCAAGATTTTCGTATGGGTAGCTGGGGATCAGGTTGTAACTATCGCTACGAACAACGGATTCAGTTTTTTGCTGACGGCCGTTTCCGCACTGCCAGCCTGGCTTATGGGCAAGGGTGTGGCACCAACGCCACCTATCGCCCCCTGGTTCGGGTAGATATTGCGGTGAATGGAGATGCCAGCGACAGTTTTGCCTATTGGGACGGCTCACAATGGCTCACCCAGGCCAACGAACTTTACCGCACCCCCTATGATGGCCCCAACGGCCCCCACGCTTCCGATGCCAACGGGCACGCCTGGCGTATCACCGACCAAAGCGGGGCCGGGTATTATCTGGAACCAAGTGTCGGGCAGTTTGGGGATGGTAGCGAAGGGGATGCACCCTTTGTGTATGCTGTGACCCATCATGCCAACGAAGGGGATACAGATTTAGGTGTGATTGGCACTTGTTGCAACAGCGATCACACCCAAGGGCCGCACAATTATGTCAATAATGAAGCTCTGGAAAACCAAAACATCGTTTTATGGTACATCCCGCAAATGGTGACAGATGCCAGCCCGCCCGATTATTACTGCTGGACATTGCAGGGTGAACCTAATCCTATCACCTATCCCTGCTGGAGTGGGCCAATGTTTGTACCGATTAGCCAGGCCCCCAACGCCCAATTTGAATACACTACCCCCGTTTTGGCCGGATTACCGGTTGCTCTCATCAATACCTCTACCGGACAAGACCCCGTATCTTATGAGTGGGATTTGGGGGATGGTTCACCCATCGTCACCACTGAACACGTTACCCAGACGTATACCAGTGCGGGTGATTTCACAGTGGTTTTAACTGCTACAGATTCGTTGGGGAGTGATGTGTATTCGGCCGTTTTACAGGTTTTGCCGGTTGTGGCTGGTTTTTCTCATACATCTGAAGTGCTAGTTGCTCAACCCGTTACCTTTACCAATGAATCGGTTGGGGCCGAAGTGATGAGTTATGTGTGGGACTTTGGTGATGGCACAGCTACCTCCACCGACATGAACCCAACGCATGTTTACACGGTTAGTGGAAATTACACTGTCACCTTGACCGCCAGCAACAGCTACGGCAGCGATGTTTCCACCAGCACCATTCAGGTCGTCGAAGCCGCAACGGCCGCTTTTTCATACAGTGGCTCTGGATTCGTCGGGGAGCCTATCAACTTTAGCAATGAATCCGGTGGCACGCCGCCCATCACATACAATTGGGATTTTGGTGATGGCAATAACTCTACCGAGGAGAACCCCAGCCACACCTACATGGCGGCTGGCACCTACACGGTCACATTAACGGCCGAAAATCCCTACGGCACAGATACATTTACCACCACGATTGACATCAGCCAGGTTTTTGTACCTGAGTTTATGGTCTATTTGCCAATAACGATAAAACCGTAAACCCCAAACGGGATACAAGGTATTGCGTATTGCGTATTTTTATGCAATACGCAATACATTAAAGTTAATTCCGATAATGTTTATTCTATTCACTCAAACAATTCCCGCGTATGGTTGTTCAAAAACGTCCCCTTGGGGTCAAAGCGGCGGCGCATGGCAACAAAGTCGTGGTAGCGGGGGAAAAGGCGTTCCAGCCTATCGGCCGTCATAAAATGTAACTTGCCCCAATGGGGTCGCCCCTTAAATTCGGCAAACAAACTATCACAAGCCCGCAAATAGGCCCAATAATCGGTGCCGGGCTGCCCAGAAATAGAAACCACCAGATTGTCGCGCTGGTAATTGGGACTCATCCACGCTTCGTCGGCCGCCACATTACGAATCTCCAAAGGATAAATGCTTAACGGCAACCACCGCCGCATTAGCCGCCGCATTTCGTTTAAGATGTCGCGGGCCTGATTCAGCGGCAAAAAGTACTCCATTTCGTGAAAATTGGGATCATACACCATCGGAAACACCCGATAAGAGCGGTCTAACTGTTCGTTAGCCGGAAGTTGGGCGCGGTCTGTGTCGGGGGAAGGGAACTGGAAGAGACGCAACGCACAATCATCCGCTTTGGCTCCACTCAACCCATACAATTCGGCCGATTTGTCGGTGGGGCACCAGAAAAAGGTAAAACTGCGGTAGTTATTCAGGTATTCATCATACCGTTCCATCATTTGGGCAAAAGAAAGTACTTCATTGCGGGCGTGAAGTTCATAGGCTGGTGAAACCTTGATGGTTATTTGGGTCAGAATGCCAAGCAACCCAATGGAGGTTTGTAAAGCGGCCAGTTCGTCGGGGGTGGATTCCCGCGTAATTTCCACGACATTGCCCAATCCATCCACCATTCTGGCCCCTTCCAGCGCGGCAGAAAAGTTTGCCAGGTGTTTCCCGGAGCCGTGAGTAGCAGTGGCAATGGCCCCGGCGATAGCCTGGGTGTCAATGTCTCCCTGGTTGGTTAAAGCCAGCCCTTTTTCCCACAAAGGGTCGCCAAATTCGCCGACGCTGGGTTTGGGCAGGGCGGTTGCCAGCCGTTTTTCCGCGTCTATGTGAATGACTCCTTTCATCTTTTCCATATTCAGCAGCACGCCGTTTGTTTCGATGATGGGGGTAAAGGAGTGCCCGGTGCCGTAGGTTCTCACCCCATACCCCTGGGCAGCAGCCAGGGCAACCTGGTGTTGTACTTCGGCTTCTGAGTTGACTTCGATGATAGCACGGGGATGGAAGGATTGATTGCCTACCCAGTTTGTCCAGGTAAGGGGTTGGGGGGAATGGGTCATGTGGTACCTCCGGGAATGGTGAATTTTCCATTCACTATTTACAATTCACCATTCACAATTAATGTATCTATTTCTCGCACTTGTTCTACGTCTGCCTGGATTTGTGCTTTGAGGGCTTCCAGGCCGCTAAATTTCATTTCGGGGCGTATTCGGCCGATAAAATCTACCCGTAACGTTTGCCCATACAAATCAGCATCAAAGTTAAGCAAGTGGGCTTCGACGGTCAGCCGATGGCCGTCTACTGTGGGGCGCACACCCACATTGGTGGCTGCCAGGTAGCGTGTTTGGTCTACCCAGGCGTAGGTGGCATAGACTCCGTTGGCCGGTAGCAGTTGTTCTTGCCAGTAGTGGATGTTGGCGGTGGGGAATCCTATCAAACGGCCCCGTTGGTCACCCCGAACGACTTCGCCGATGACCCGATACGGCCGTTTCAAACACCCATTCACATCGGCAATATCACCAGCCTTTAAGCTGTGGCGAATACGGCTGCTGCTCACCAGGGTGTTGTTCCACATCATCATACTATCTACCACTTCTACCGTGTACCCCATTTCTAGCCCTAACTGGCGCAAAAACGGAATGTTCCCCTGGCGTTGATACCCCAGGGCAAAGTTCCCGCCCCACAGCTGGCGCATGTCCAGCCGTTGCCGCATCATTGCCACAAAGTCGGCGGCTCTGGTGTGGCGTACTACCTCGTCAAAAGGATGCACAACCACCAGGTCTAAACCCAGTTCTGCCAACAAAGCGGTTCGGTCGGACAGGGTGCTGATGTAATAGGGGTCGGTGCTGCCCTGGATGACTCGTTTGGGGTGGGGGAAAAAGGTGAGAACGGCCGTTTTTACCCCTGCATCTCTGGCTGCTTGCACCATTTTGGTTAAAACAGCTTGGTGCCCCCGATGAACGCCGTCAAATGACCCAATTGCCACAAAAGTAGGGGTTGGTGGTGGCAGTTGGGCCAGATCATAAACTGGAATAGATACCATAGGAAAGTTGGAGTTTGATGGTTTTGTAGGGCGTATTTTTGTTGACTCAATACGCAATACATAATAGAGACAAGTAGACGGCCGTAATTGTATCAAGGCCGTTGTTTATTCGCTAAACATTTTATGGGGTTGCCACACCGCATGGCCTTGTGTCACCAGACCCACAAACTGCCCCTGAGGGCCATAGACACGCGCCAGATCAGCTATTGGGTGGTGAGGTTGGAATGGAATGGGTTGTCCCTGTTGCAATTTTTTTGTTTCAGCTTCGCCTAACGACAACAACGGCAGATGCAAAACGGCCGAATCACACGGTTGCAAGTATTGGGACAGGTTGGTCGGGGTTAATACGTCCAAAGAAGTGGCCTGGGCGGCGGTGAAATTGCCAACGGCCGTTCGCCGCAACGCTGCCACATGCCCACCACAACCAATAGCCTGCCCCAAATCGTGAGCCAGCGAACGAATATAGGTGCCAGCCGCACACACCACCCGTAAATGAATGAAAGGCAGGGTGATTTCTAACAGGTCTAAGGCGTAAATGGTCACAGGGCGGGGTTTGGTTTCAACAGCTAACCCCTGGCGAGCCAGTTTGTAGAGGGGTTTGCCTGCTTGTTTGATGGCCGAGTAAGCCGGGGGATGTTGTTGGATGGAGCCACGAAAGGGGGTTAGGAAGGTTTCTAAGGTGTCGTGGGATAGGGGGGGAATCGGCCGTTCCTGGGTAACTTCCCCCTCAGCATCATAGGTGTTGGTGGTTTGCCCCAGGCGGATGCGGGTTTCATAGGTTTTGGGCTGCCCCATCAGATATTCCACCATCCGTGTGGCCCGCCCCAGGCAGACAATTAACACCCCGGTTGCCAGCGGGTCCAACGTGCCCGCGTGCCCCACCCGTTTAACCCCGCTCAGCCGCCGCACCCGATAAACAACATCGTGAGAAGTTATTCCCTCTGGTTTATCAACGTTCAGAACCCCTTCCCACATAGAATTATCAGAGTTTATCGGAAACAAGTTTCTTGTGCAGAGCCGCAGAGGTGCAGGGGTTTTTCCTCTCTGCGGCTCTGCGCGCCATCAACTTAATCCTGATTATGCCTATAACCGATACTGCATAAGGTCATAAATTGACATTCTGCTGAAGGGGATTAGAGATTGGAGATTGGCTAATCTCTAATCCCCAATCTCACCATAAAAATGTCAGTTTATGCCCTCTATGAATATAAAACGTGACGACCTTCCCCTCACGTTTCACGCCCCATTCTGAAAATGACTTTTTTGCTCATGAATTGCCGTTTTGCACGTTTCCACCACAATAGCTTCCGCTTTGGCTAATGGGCCTTCCAGGGTGCATCCGGCGGCCAACGCATGACCACCTCCTCCCAGATTGGCGGCCAGGTCTGCCACCTGGTAGGGTGGGCGGCAGCGAAAACCGACCCGAATCGTGCCATCTGCCATTTCTAACAACACGGCACTCATCGCCACCCGGTCTATGTCGGCTAACAAATTCACCAACCCGCTGCTGCTATCACTCATATGGCCGATAGCTTCCCGTTCATAATTGCTGACGCTAACCCATGCCAGTCCATCTTCTAGCTTCATACGGTTGAGACCAATTTGCCACAAACGCATGGTGGAAAGGGGTTTGATGTTTAAGGTTTGCATGGTGACAAGGGATAAATCGGCACCTGCTTCGACCAGGGCGCCAGCAATGCGTAAGGTTTGGGCGGTGGTGGAGGTGGTGCGAAATCCCAATGTGTCGGTGACAACCCCAGTGAGGAGGGCCAGGGCGACATCGGCCGTTACAGGTACCTGCCATGTTTCAAACAGGTTGTACAACATTTCACACGTCGAAGCGGCCGTTGACTCCACCAGATTTACATCACCAAATAGAGTGTTGGTAATGTGGTGGTCAATATTGACGCAAGTAGGGCGGGGTTTAAGGGCGGATAGATTGACCCGTCCCATACGCCCCTCGTCGCCACAATCCAGCACAATTACCAGATCGTAACGTTCGGCCGTTTCCGGCCGTTTTTTGATTTCCTGTACCAGGGGAAGAAAGTTAAAGCGGGCGGGGATGTCGCTATCACAAACCAGAGTAACTTGTTTATTTTGTTGACCCAGGTAGATTCCCAGTCCCACAAGAGACCCTAGAGCATCTCCATCTGGGCTGATGTGGGTGACGAGCAAAAGACGCTGGGCTGGTTCAATGAGTTCCCGAATAACCTGGGTAGTGGTCAAAATGCACCTTTGGTTTGTAGTAACCGCTTTAGTGGTTTAGGCGACTAAAGTTGTGACTACGAACCTGTTGGTAGTAACCGCTTTAGCGGTTTGGACGACTAAAGTTGTGACTACGAACCTGTTTCTGGTTCGTCAATGGGTGGAGGAATTTCCAGATGATCTAAAATTTTGTTGACCCGATCTGATTGTGCCAGGGTTGTATCCCAGAAAAAATGGAGTTCTGGAACGCTTCGCATATGTAACCTTCCCGACAATTCATGGCGCAAAAAGCCAGAGGCTTTGTGTAAGGCGGTTAATATCTCTTTGCGCCGTGTTTCATCTCCCAGGGCATTAACGTACACATTGGCGTGCTGCAACTCCCGGTCAATTTCCACATCGGTAATGGTCAGGTCGTGTAAACGGGGATCGCGCAATTCCCGCAAACACAACTCACTGAGCAGGACTTGTAGCTGATCGGCCGTTCTTTTTTGGCGAATTTTGCTCATATGGGTGGTTATTCAACCTTTTGGGAGACAAAAAATTCGATAATGTCTCCGGGGCGGAAATCGTCAAACCCATCAATGTTGACCCCAAACTCAAATCCGGTTTTCACTTCCCGCACATTGTCGTGCAAATGTTTCAGGCTGGACACAGGCCCGTGAGCGACTAAGGTGCCATTGCGGATTACCCGCGCCTGACAATTGCGTCGGCCCTCGCCGGTACGCATATAAGACCCGGCGATGTTACCCACAGTTTTAATCTTAAATACCTGGCGCACCTCGGCTCGACCAATCACCACATCCTGGTAGCTGGGAGCCAGCAGCCCTTTGAGAGCTTTTTCTACGTCTTCCAACAGTTTGTAAATGATGGTGTAGGTGTTGATTTGCACCTGTTCGTTGGAAGCGGCCGTTTTAGCAATAGTATCTGCCTCTACATTAAAACCTAAGATAACTGCTTTGGAGGCGGAGGCTAACATCACATCACTTTCGGTGATGGCACCGGTCGCTGCCCGCAAAATTTCTACCGAAGTGGCATCATTGCCGAGTTTTTCTAACGAGTTGACAATGGGTTCCAGTGAGCCTTGCACATCCGCTTTGACAATCAGGTTTAAGGTTTTATCCTCCCCTTCTAACAGGCGGTTATAAAACTCGTCCAGGCTAATACCGCGTGCTTTTTCGGGGGCAACGGCGCGGCTTTCTATCAGTTCGGCCACTAATTTGCGGGCTGTTCGTTCATTGTCAACTACCTGGAATTGATCTCCTGGTTGGGGCATTCCATTGAGACCAGAAACGGATACCGGGATAGATGGCCCGGCCGATTTGATGGGTTTGCCGCGAAAGTCGAACATGGCCTTGATACGGCCGTAATGCTCCCCAATGAGTAGCGTGTCTCCTACCTTCAACGTGCCATTTTGTACCAAAATGGTTGCAAACACTCCCCGGCCGCGATCCATTTTGGCTTCTAAGACGGTGCCAGTCGGGTCAGCTTTGGGGTTGGCACGGGGTTGCAGGTCATCTGCCACCAACACAATGGCTTCCAACAGATCCTCAATGCCTAATTTTTCCCGCGCAGAAACGGGAATAACCATCGTATTCCCATCCCAATCATCCGGTACCAGCTCAATTTCGGAGAGTTGTTGTTTAACGCGCAACGGATTGGCAGACGGTAGATCTATTTTGTTCATCGCCACGATGATGGGTACATGGGCGGCGCGGGCGTGGTCGGCTGCTTCTCTGGTTTGTGGCATCACCCCGTCGTCGGCGGCCACCACCAGGATAGCCAGATCTGTGACTTGTGCCCCGCGTGCCCGCATAGCAGTAAAGGCTTCGTGTCCAGGGGTGTCGAGGAAGGTAATTAAACGGCCGTTATGCTCCGCCTGATACGCCCCAATGTGTTGGGTGATCCCGCCTGCTTCCCCAGCCGCTACATTGGCACGGCGAATCACATCCAACAAAGAGGTTTTGCCGTGATCCACATGCCCCAGCACCGTGACAACCGGAGGGCGATCTTCCAAGTCCGTTTCACGTTCGCTGGCAATAATTTTGCGCCAGTTGGCCTGCTCCTCCACCACTGTGGCGGCTTCTTCTTCCGCCATAATATCTGCCAGGGAGACGGTTTCAAAACCCATTTCTCCAGCCACAATAGCGGCCGTATCATAATCAATTTCCTGGTTGATATTTGCCATGATGCCATTGCTCATCAACGTTTTAATGACGTTAATGGGGCTGACATCCATCAGCGCGGCTAAATCACGCACGGAGAGGGAACTGGGGAGTTCTATTACCGTTTTAGTTGCTATCATGCTTTTACTTCCTGATTGCCTAAGTGAGCGTCCAGAAATTAGTTTGTCGTAACGACTTTAGTCGTCCAGGCCAATGAAGCGGTTACGACAAACAAAAACGGGAAGTTATTTTTAGACGTTCACTAACTATGCACCGGGTTTCAAAAACCGGTTACTGCTTTATTGAAGGTTTGTGTTGTGTTAATGTTTCTAATTCTGCATTGCTTACTTCGGTCATTAACGCCTGGTTGAGGATGCGAGGTTGTGTCAGAAGTTTGTCCCAACAGGCGGGTTGATCACAAATATATGCCCCACGCCCATTCCGTTTACCTGTTGTGTCCAGGACAACGCCTGAATCACTGGTTCGTACAATTCGATGTAGGCGGCGTTTATCGTTTTTTTGCCGACACACCACGCAACTGCGTTGTGGTATGTGTTTCGGCCGTTGTCCTTTCATGGGTTTTGTCATGGTAGGATGACAGGTCTCACCCTGTCATCTGTCTAATAATCCAACTCTTCTTCCCACTCGTCGGGCCGACGGCGGCTGTCTTTGTGTTTCCGTTTGGTGGTTACTTCCCCACGTTTTTCGTCAAAGACCAACTGTTTCCCTTTTGTTTTGCCTTTGGGTTTACGGGCATCATCTTCTTTTTCATCGGGAACTGGCCGTGCCACAATGACCACCGGTTTGGCGGGTTTCTTGACAGTGGGGGCCACTACTGGAGTGGGTGGCGTAACAGGCACTAACGGTTGAGACAAATCTTCAATGGCTGGTATTTCTGGTTTGGTTTCTTCATGGGGTGTTTCCACTTCCACAGGAACTTCTTCGATTTCTTCAGCCGGTGGGGCTACCACAACAGGTGTTTCTTCGATGGCGGTTGCTGGTTCGATGGTGGGGGCAGAAACGGCCGTTTCCTCTTCGGCTACAACATCTGCCACCGGGGTTATTACCTCGCCCACCACTGGTTCACCAGCCAAGAGATTTGCCTGATAACGCGCCACTGCTTCTTGCACCGCTTCCAGAGCCTTGTCCCCAAATCCCCGGAAATTGAGGAAAACCTCATCCCCTATCTCCAGGTTCATCAACACATCTCCTACCGTTTCCACATGGTTGTCCAGTAACAAATTGTGAATACGCCCGGGCAAATCCAATACATCCAGCGGTAACTTCCAGGCATCGGCTGGGACTTTCTTGCGAGCCAATGCGCGCTGTTTGCGGGTTTCTTCATAGGTATTGGCGCGGGCTACAATAATTTTGCCCAACACCCCACTCACCAGACGATCCAACGCCAGATAATCTTCAGAAGTAATCGGCCGTCCTGCTTCTTTCTTTGCCAAAACCAGTTGCACAGCTTGAATCAACTCCTTGTTTCGCTGTACATGATGATCCACATCGGGGTGATCCAATTTGCTCAAAGATTCGCTGGCTGCTTCTGTCAGGCTCTTGATGTCAATACGCCAGCTGGTGAGTTTTGCTGCCAGGCGAGCATTTTGCCCTTCCCGCCCAATTGCCAGCGACAGTTGATCGTCGGGAACAATGACAACGGCCGTTTTTCCTTCGTCAGGGTGGTCTTCCAAAAAGACATGTGAAACACGCGCCGGACTGAGAGCTTTGGCAATAAACACCTTTTGGTCAGGGTCCCACTCAATCACATCAATCTTTTCATCATTCAATTCCCGCACAATACTTTGAATACGTACCCCACGCATCCCCACACACGCCCCCACCGGGTCTACCCCAGGCTGAAGGGCCTGCACCGCCACCTTAGAACGTTGACCGGCTTCGCGGGCAATACTTTTAATTTCCACCTGCCCATTGTAAATTTCCGGTACTTCCAACTCTAACAGGCGGCGCAGCAAATTGCGGTGGTTCCGGCTGACAATAATTTGCGGCCCCCGACTGGTGCGGCGCACCTCCAAGACATAAACACGAATTTTGTCATGAGCACGATACCGCTCCCCGTGTACCTGTTGGCTTTTTGGCAAGGTGGCCTCTGTCCGCCCCAGCCCAATGGTGATGTGTTGCCCACTCACACTTTGCACCGTACCATTCACCAACTCCCCTTCACGCCCAGAAAAATCCTCATACAGGTGTTCCCGTTCCGCTTCGCGTACCCGTTGCAACAACACCTGTTTAGCGGTTTGGGCGGCAATACGGCCGAATTGTGGGGTTGTGCTATCAATCATCACCAGATCACCCAAGATAGCTTCAGGGTATCCAGAACGGTGAGCATGGTCAATCAACACCTCTGTGCGATTATCTATAATTTGATCCACGACCTCTTTTTCCGCATAAACCGTCGGATCACCAGTACGTGGGTCAATTTCCACCCGCACCTTCTGTGTGTTACTCACGTTCATATCCCGCCGATAAGCTGAGACAATCGCCGTCTTGAGAGCCTCAAAAACATCCTCTTTAGGCAAACCACGAGTTTCACATATTTCGTTGAAGGCTAAAACAAATTCGCTTTTCATGTACTTAAACCCTAAGTTGTTCGGGAGATGCATCCAACAGGCATCCCCACGCTAGAGAAAATAAAAAAAGTGGGGGCAACCCACTTTCCTGATTTACACGTTTGTTTATGAAGATATGTAAAGCATATTATATCATGGGGTCATCCATTACGCAAAAATTACTGTCATGCCATCGCCCTCTGGAGATAAGCGATATTTGAACCTGTCGTCGTTCCAGCAGGTTTGTTTTGAAAACATGACGTGTCTGAAAAAATCGTGAAAATTTTGTTGCTGTAAGCCAACCAGACAGCGTTGAGGTTTACAATGAAAACATGACAAGTATGAATACCTGGATACACAAAAAACCCCTCATCGTGGGACTTTTGTTGTTTCCCCTCATTTCCCTGCTTCTTTTATACCTCGCCCCAAGTTGGAACATTCCCATTTGGGGATTAACCTGGTATACCCGCCTGGTTTATTACTACTTCACCTCCTTCGCCGGTTTTATGGCTCTCGTTTTGGCCCTGTTTGCCAATTCAGCTTTGGGTAGTGATTCCCAACCACGCACCTTGTTTATTACCCTGGCTTTTGCCGCTATTGCCGCCTTGTTGCTGTTAGAAGGCATTTCCACACCCGATGTTCTGATTCCGGGTGCCATCAATGAACTGTTTCGATGGTCTTTGCGCCTGGGTTTGCCACTAGGGGCTATTTTTTTTGCTATTTCCGAGGTGTCGTGGAGTCCAGCTATTCAGGAAAAATTGATGCGGTATCGAACATGGCTGTGGCTCTTTTGTGCCTTGCTGTATTTGCTCTTTATCACCCTGGCTATTGGGTATGCCCCGCTATTGGCATCCATCAGTAACACACCTTTTGACTCTCTGATTAAGTTTGTTTTGGGCCTCCCCACTATCTTTTTGTTCCTGTGGGCTGCCTACCGCAGCTGGCAAACGGCCGCTCAAAATCCCCTGATAAAATCTCGCCTGGCAATTGCAATGGTGATTTTGGCCGAGGCACAACTGTGTTTGATGTTAGGCGATTGGGGTAAGTTAAGCTGGTTGTTACATAACCCTTTGACGTTAGTTGGGCTAACGGTGGCCTTGTCAGCTATTTTGCATACCTTTGAAACGGTGCGAGAGGGGCAGGCAGCCCGTTATTTTGCGGCTTTAGGCAGCATTGTCATTTTAGGACTTTCTCTGGTGAGTGGCGAGTTGGGTGCGCGGTGGCTGGAAAGTATTAACCGTTCCTCGGTGGTGAGCCTGGCTTTGATTCAGGGGGGTCTCAGTTTTTTGGTACTCTATTTTATTGTGTTGCATCTGGATCGTCTGATTACGGAGCGAACGGAAGCCTTGCATCAGGAACAACGGTTGCGGGCGGATTTGACGCAACTGATTGTGCATGATTTGAAGAACCCTCTGACGGTTATCACCAGTGGTATCAGCCTGTTGATGAAACAGCGAACGGGTTCGTTAAATGAGATGCAAACAAGGTTGTTGTCTAGTTTGCAAGGAGCGGGGCAGGATACGTTGAAGTTGATCAATGATTTGTTAGATGTCGAACGGTTGGAAGCGGGCACGCTGCCATTAAAAAATGGGTCGGTGGATGTGGGGCGAGTGTTACAAGGCCAGGTGGCAAAAGCACAAATTCCTGCCACAACCTATAAACAGGATTTAACTTTGATTCTGCCAGACAAGATGCCCGCTATTTCTGGGGATCGGGAGTTATTGGAGCGCCTGTTTAGCAATATCTTGTCAAATGCGATGAAATTTACGCCGGAAGGTGGCAAGATTCGGGTGAGTATGGCGTATCAAGGGCGATATTTGCAGGTTTCTATTGAAGATGATGGGCCTGGTGTACCACCTGTGTTCCGGCAGCGCATTTTTGAGAAGTTTGGTCAGGTGCAAGGTACTGAACGACGGGGGGTGGGGTTGGGGTTGGCTTTTTGCAAGATGGTGGTGGAGGCGCATAACGGCCGTATTTCTGTTGCCGATAGTCAGTTAGGTGGGGCATTGTTTGAGGTGGTGTTGCCCGTCAAGGGGGATACACAACCCATCGGTACACCCGCGTTAGGCCAACTGTAAGACTTGGGGTTCATCGAGTCATAAAATGCTGCAAGTCGTCACAAAAAAGGCAATCTATTGTTTGAATGTGCTGACGTAATAGATTATCTGAACGCATATTCGGCCTAATATCGCAATAATAAACTCCATCCAAAGGGTTCAATTTCACTGTGTACCCCTTAAAATGACCCGCTAAGAAGGTTGAGCTAACACCATACCTGTCTGGACGAGGGGTTTGTTTTCGTTGCACATCATGTAGAAAAATAGCGATATGTGGGGTTTCGGTTTCTGTTAAACGGTTATATAAAAATTTGTCCACAAAAACTTTGTCTAACCTGTCTTTGCTAGATGTTTTAACTGAGCCAATTACCATCAACTCATCTGACCTGTAGAGCAGCAAATCATGTTGGTAACTCATGATGATTTGTTCATGACTGCTCAAAAAAACCGGCACCTGTACAACACCACTTCTACATACGATTCCTACCTCTTGCAGTAATAACCGCATCAATCGCTCGAATAAATCACCATTTATTTTTCTAGCTGTGTTGGATTGACCAGAGGGCAAAGCATCAAGTGTCGCTCCAATAGTTTGTTGAATCGTATAAACGGTTTTCCGAATAATCATCCGTTCGTCATGCCCAATTGTTAATGCTGTCATTGTGTCTTGCAAAATCGGAAGAAACCTACGCCCGATGACAACACTTGTTTCAGCGTCATACATTAAATCGTTATTGATAGGACGGGTTATGTTGAAGTAACCATCTTCACGGTACTGGAAAAAACGATAATTTGTTTCATTCTGGGCCACAATGACGGCTTGCAACCCGGTGGAGACAAATTCCAGGTAGCGATGGCAAAATTGGATGTAGTCGGTGAGTTTGAGAAAGTTTGTTTTGTCGGTAACAACGGTTATCAAATCCTGGAGATTCATCGGATACTTTCCCTGCGTTTCGCGTTTTTCTGGTCGAACTCAAGCCATTCTGCTATGGCCCTACGATGTATATTTTCCAACCGGCTTATGGCCCACTGATTGTACTCTATATTAATTTCGCAGCCTAACCATTGC
>CAZPEJ010000039.1:0-16912 GCA_964585465.1 uncultured Ardenticatenaceae bacterium | reverse complement strand
AAACAGATAAACAGATGGGTCGTCGAGCATTATCCGCTTATCCGCTTTTCATCCGATGCCTGAAATGTTCCATTATTAAATCTGTCGGTCAACCAATAGGTTGTAACGTTACCACTTTGCTGGAGACATGCGATGTTTTAAGCGCAAATCCGCATAGATAACTAAAGATTAAAACACCGCATGTCCAAGTCGTTACGCGCCAACCACAGGTTTGCCCGGACGATAGCGCGGAATAGTAAACCAGAAGGTGGAACCTTGACCAGGGGTGCTTTCCACCCAGATTTCACCACCATGTAATTCTATCAATTTCTTGGTGATGGGCATCCCCAAACCCGTCCCACTGGCACTGCGGTTTAAGCTGCCATCAATTTGGCGGAACTGTTCAAACACAATGGGAATATCTTCCTTTTTGATGCCAATCCCCGTGTCCTCAATCGCTATCAGCAGTTTGGCTCCCTGCATCTGCATTAAGAGAGTAACAGTACCTTTTTCGGTGAATTTAATGGCATTTCCCACGATATTCCACAAAATTTGCCGCAATCGAGTACGGTCTGCTTCCACGTAGTCAACAGTGGGAGCAATTTCCAACTGCATGGTGAGGGCTTTGGAGGAGGCGAGTGGCCCGGCCGTTGCCAAAATATCGTTGGCTAACTGGCGCAAATCTATGTTTTCATACCGCAATTCCATCTTGCCAGACTCAATCTTGGACATATCCAGGATGTCACCAATCAATTCGCGTAGGTGACGGCCGCTTTCTCGGATCAGCCGCACATCCTCTTCCATTCGTTCGTTCAAATCACCATCTAACCCTTCCAGCAACACATCGGCAAACCCAATGATGGAGTTGAGAGGGGTGCGTAGTTCGTGGCTCATACTGGCGAGGAACTCCGATTTCAGGCGGTCAACATCACGCAGCTTTTCGGCCGTTTTAACCTGCTCGGCATACAGTTTGGCGTTTTCTACCGCCACCGCAATCTGGGAAGCCAACGTTTTTTGGGTTTGCAGATTTTCTTCAGTGAAAAAGCCTACTTTGTCAGATTGCAGGTCTAATACCCCAATCAATTTATCCCCCACAATAAGGGGTACAGCCATTTCGGCGCGGGTGAGAGGCAACAGGGGGTTGGGCAAAAAATCTACCGTTTTGCGGACATCGTTCTCCAACACCCCTTGCCGCACACGGGCAGCCCGCGCCACCAACGACTCGGCATTGACACTGATTTCGCGCCCTTCCAGGGTCATTAAACGGCCGACTTTGCCCGCGCCCGCTTTAAGAGTCAGTTTGTTGCCTTCGTCGCTCAACAGGTAAATGTGGGCATGGTAAAGTCCAAAACTCTCTTTGGTCAGGTCTACCACCGATTGCAGCAACGTTTCCACCTCCAAAATGGTAGCGGCGGCGGTACTCACCTGGGCCACAGTGGCTAACTCGGACGACAACCGTTCCTGTTCGTTGAGGGCGGTTTGTGTTTGTTCAAATAAACGGGCGGCTTCCAACGCCTCGGCTACCTGTTCGGAGATAGCCACCAGTAAAGATTCTTCTTCGGGAGAAATCGGCCGTTCTGTATCATCCTGAACCGCTAACACCCCAATTTGTTCACCACGAACCGTTAAAGGTTTGTGCAAAAGTCGGTCGGTAAACTCCCCTTTGACAACCCCATTCGCGGCTGTTGCCTCTTGATGCCCATTTGGGGGTGATGTATCGGACGGGGTAAGTGGCTGCAACCCTGTCAGGTCAAACCGATACCCTGTGGTGTGGCGGGCAGATTGATAAGCCTGCCACCCTTCGCGGGTCATGTACTGTTGCAGGATGTTGAGTTCTTGAATGCGTGATTCCATTTCCTGGCGCAGCCGGGTACTTTCAATTGCTATAGCAATTTGCCCGCACAATCCCTCCAACATCAATTGGTCATCGGCCGTTAAGGAACCTTCCCGGTTACTCTGCACATCCAACACCCCCAACACCCGGTCGCCCAGTTTAATGGGCACCGCTAACTCCCCTTTGGTTTCGGGCAGCAACGGGTTGGATTGCCAGGTAGGGTCGTTGCTAACAGAGCCAGATAACAGCGGTTGTCCCATCGAAGCGGCCGTTCCAATCAGACCCACCCCCATCGGCACCGAATGGTGCATTGCCAACATCTGCTGCCCCACTTCACCATACCCCACCACCAGTTCTACTGTATCTAACACCGACTCATATTGCAGCAGTTGGACATGGTAATAACCAAACTGCTCCTTCACCTGGGTGACAATACGGTCATACAAGTCGTTCAGGTCGGCGGCTGAGGCAATTTCCTGGGCAATTTGGGTGGAAAGCTGCACCTGTCGCTCGCGCCGTTCCAGAGACTCCCGCACTTGTTGTTCCAACTCCATACGTTGGGTAATGTCCTGGGCGGTGGATAAAAAGTGGGTGATTTCTCCCTGGTTGTTGCGGATGGGGGTAATGGTTTTTTCTTCGTAATAAAGCTCCCCATTCCGCTTGCGGTTAATGCTGACACCATGATGCACATGGCCTGCCAAAATTTTCTCCCACAGCTGTTGATAATACTCCTGGCTGTGTTTGCCGGATTTAAGAATGCGCGGGGTTTTGCCCAGGGCAAATTTGCGGCTGTAACCCGTTAAGTTTTCAAAAGCGGGGTTGACGTATTCTATCTTGCCTGTTTTGTTGGTGATAAGTACCAGGTTGTCCGACTGTTCCACAGCACTGGAGAGTTTGCGTAACTCATCATCGGCTCGTTTGCGCTCGCTGATGTCTTCTACCAGGGAGACAACCCCAATCACTTGCTGGTTAATATCTACCAGGGGGCGGTTATACCAGTCACAGGTGATTAAACGGCCGTCTTGGGTTACATTGTCATTTGTGCTGCGGGTGCCACCCGTCTGGTTTAACAAATTTTGCCACACTGCGCCTACATGGGTGTGGTACACCTCTGGGATGATGAACCGGGCATGGCGGCCCAGAGCTTCGGCCCGGCTATAACCAAACACTTTTTCGGCCGTCAGGTTCCACCCCACCACGCAAAAATTTAAGTCCCATTCAATGACAGCCAACGGGCTTTGTTGTACCAGCAAAGCCAGGCGTTGCTCCGAACGGCGTAACGCTTCCTCCACCTGTTTTCGTTCGGTCACGTCCTCATACATGCCCAATACCCCCACTGTGTTCCCCTTTTCGTCCATCAAGGGGATTTTGGTGGTTTCGAGCCAGGTGGCTGTTCCGTCGTTTTGCACCACTGCTTCTTCCACTTTTAGCTGTGGCAAACCACTCTGTATCACCTGTTGATCCACCGACCGGAAAGACTCCACCAGTCTGGGGTTCCAGGCCAGATCGTAATCCGTTTTACCCACAACCTCTGGCACCGAGGAAACCCCGGCATCTTGGGCAAAGTTACGGTTGCCACCTAGATAGACCAGGTCGCGGTTTTTCCAGAAAACTGCCTGCGGAATGGTATTCAAGACAAGTTGCAAAAAGTTTTCTCGCTGTTGCAAAGATTCTTGTGTTTTTTTGTTAGTTGTGATGTCCTGCTGAGTTCCCCAGACTCGCAGCAGTTTACCGTCTTCAACAATGCCTAACACGTTATTTAAGAAATAAAGGGTTTGACCATTTTTATCTACTTCGACGGTTTCAACATTGGTAAGGTTATAACCAGCTTGAACAACGGGCAACATGGCTTCGATATGTTCTTCTAACGAACCAGGCCAGAAATCGGCCGTTTTCCGCCCCAATAATTCACTGGTTTGTTCATACCCATACATGCGAGCAAAGGCATCGTTACACTCTTGCAAAGAGGCATGATGCAGGTAATAGGCCGCCTGCTCTCGCTCCGACAGCCCCGGTGGCATTGGCGGCTCTACCTCCATGCGGTAAATTCCCTCGCTGCTTTGTTGGATAAATAAACGATACCGTTCCTCTACCCGCGCTCGTTCAGCAACTTCCCGTTCCAGGCGGGTTAAATACTGTTTATTGGTCATGACCAGCCCCACTGCTTTGCCAATCGAGAGCAAGGTTTCGCGCTCTTGAGGCAACAGGGGGCGGATTTGATGAAAGACGAGAGTCATCGCTCCTACCATTTGATTCTGAGAAACCAGGGGAAAGGAGATGATACTACCTGTTAATCCTTGCGCTACCAGAGATTCCCGAATGTAGGGGTCGAGGCGGGTGTCGGTTGCCAACTCGTCAGTGGTGACAACATCGGTTTGAGTGATAGCCAGGCCAGAGAGTGACCTCTCAAAGGAAAGGGTGGAACCTGGGGGGATAATATCCCATTTAAAGCCCCGGTTTGCCAGGGGACGCAGGGCCAGGGGGTCTTTTTTTAGGGCAAAAATAACGGCCGTTGGGGCCTGTAAATAAGCAAGCACCGCATCTATCACCTGTTCCAAAGCTGTTTGGAAATTCAGGGAATGGTATAACACATCCAGAATGGCGTTGATCGTTGCCAGAGACTCAGCTTTTACCCGGGAGTCTTTTGCCGCGCCTACCGCTTTTTTACCCCTCATAAGACGATTCCTTTGTTTCCGTTGGGGAAACGGCCGATTGGGAGTCCAGATACACATAGGTTCGTCTGCCCAAAACCCGCCCAATTTCTTGAACGGCCGTTCTCATAATCGAATCCACATCTGCAGACCCGCGCACTTTGGCAGCTATCTCGCGCAAAACCTGTTCGCGCTGTGCCCGTCGTTGCTCCTGCTCAAACAAACGGGCACTTTGCATCGCCACCGCTGCCTGGCGCACCACCCCTTCACAACGTGCCTGGTCTTCCTCGCGGATGGTCAAATGTCTGGCTGTGTGATACACCTCAATCACCCCTACCACCTCAGTGCCAATATACCAGGGCAGGCAGTAATGCTCGCGGACATAGGGGTGATTTTCTTTTGCCTGCAACAAAGACCGATTCTCTCGCAACACCTGGTACAAATCCGGCCGTTCTGCCGCATTCACCACCTGATCCACCTGATAACTATCTTCTGCGCTCCCTGGAGCGACTAACCAGCGCAAATTTAAGCGTAACTTGTTGCTGTCATAGGCCCATTCATACAGATTGATCTGATCCGGCCTCAAGATACCCTCGATCTCCTGCACAATCACCTGACGCAACTCCGTTTCTTTCAGAGTGCCAGTCATATGCCGCGCAGCCTGCACCAACGTATCTGCAATACGCCGCTGGCTTTGTTCGCTGGTTAATAACCGATTGGTTTCTTCCAACAAGTGAAGAGTTTGCACAGCTACCGCTGCCTGGCTGGCAATGGCTACCAGACGGCGTATTTCTGCCTCCCCAAAAGAGGTTTCCTGGGAGTACATGCCGTTGGCAACCCCAACCCATTGACCACCCACTACCAGTGGTACAATCACTGCGCTTTGTGCCTGGAAGCGTGCCTTGTAAAACGTGCGAATAGAGGCATCGAGCCGGGTATCTGTTGCCAGGTTTTCCAAGATGGTTGGGGCATTGGGGCGGAGCAGAGCCGGGGGAACTGCCATTTCGGCGAATGGGTAAACACGGGGCAGATGTTCCACTGGCAGCTGCCCCCAAAGCCCCAACACTTCCACCTTTTCCGGTTGTTGTACCGATGTCCAGGGGTGGTCAAAATAATCAATGGTGATGTAATTGGTCTGGTGGCCTAAGATGGTGTGTTCCCGCAGAGCTGCCACAATATCATCATAACTTTTTGCCAGGTTTAGTTGGGCAGTGGCTTTGTAGAGGGTTTCTGTTTCAGCCAGGGCTTGTTGTTGGGCCAGTTGAGCGCGACGAGTCCCGACAACGGCCGATGCCGGTTCCAATACCTCGTGGAAAATAAACAACTCCTCAGCAGTTGGTTCATACGGCTCGGCCCAACTCACAGAGATGACCCCTTGCCACTGCCCACTGGTACGCAAAGGAATCAACACAATCGCTTTCCACCCCTGAACGGCCGCTTGCTGCCGCACTGCTTCATCTGTTCGGCTATCCGTTTCAACATCTGTAACAATCAAAACCTCGCCCGGTTTTTCTATCCAATATCGGGCAACGGGAAACGAGGCCAGAGGTACCCCTTGATACAAGTTAACAACCTCTGGCATAAACTTCCCACCAGCCCACAAACTCACCATATCCATGCGGTATGGTTTGTGGGCTGCGTCCACCTGAAAATAGCTCAATGAGGCCGCCCAAACCTTATCCTTTTGGATGACATCCAGCAGGGCTTGAATAATTTGATTTTCATTATCCGCCAGAGATAACGTCACTTCCAATTGTGCCAGTTTTTGCAGTTGGGCTGCCCGTTGCTGTGTTTCGGCAAACAACAACAAACTATCGGCCGCTACCGATGCCTGGGCGGCCAAAACGGTATACAGTCGCTGATCGGCCGTTGTAAACGAGTGGGGTGATTCCCAACGCACCGCAATGGCCCCTATCCACCGATTCCCCACCGCCAGAGGCATCACAACGGCCGCTTGGACATTCATACTGTGAAAGACCGTTTTGGTTTCCACATCCAGTCGTTCATCCTCGCTCACGTTGCCAATCAAAATGGCGTTGTTTGTTTCAGCAACCAACAACGCTTTCCAGGGCATGGATAACATCTGGAAACGCACATTCAGCGGGAAACCGGGTTCTGTGGCTGCTGTGGCCCACACCCAGCCGGATTGACCGTTCTCGTCCAACTCGTGTTGATATAGCACCGCCCCGGCCGCCCCGGCGTAGACAGCAGGCACAATGACCGCCTGCAAAACATCTTCCAGGTTACTGGCGGCGTTTAATTTGGCACTGACGTTATACAACAACTCCGTTTCGGTCAGGGCAGCCTGGGTTTGGGCGAAGAGGCGGGCGTTTTCCAGGGCCACCGCTACGTGGTTGGCAATACCCACCAACATGTTGACATCTGCATCAGAGTAAGCATCCAGTTTGTAACTCTGTACAGAGAGTGCGCCAATCGTTTCCCGCCCTATCTGCATGGGCACATAGAGCAAGGAGGCAGAAATTTTTGCTTCGTTGCCAATCAATTCTGATTTTGTGGCCCTTTGGCGACGTTCTTCCATCTCCTCCTGGGTGCGGTTGATGAGCAAGGGTTCGCGGGTTTGCACCACTTTGTAAAAGTTGCTAAAGGGGGATGGTGGGGCAGGGGGGGTGTTGTACGTTTTCCCTTCGTCGTAAATGACCGGAAATTCGATGGTGTGGGTGTTGTGGTCATACAGAGCTACCATAAAAGCATCGGCGGCCATCACTTGTTGTAGTTGTTCGTAAACGGTGCCCAGTAGGGTGGTGGGTTCGATTTGTTGGGAGACGGTTTGGGCCACCTGGTTAATGACCGCCAGGTTGCGGGCTTGCCGTTCGGCTTCGGCCAGGGCGATGTGGGTTTGGTCGGAGAGGCGCAGGTTTTCGATGTGGGCTGTGAGGCGTTCGGCGACGGCTTGGATGATGTCATTGGCATCGTCAGTTAAAATTTTTGGCTCTGCCAGGGAAATTTGCCCGATTTCTTCGCCTTGAATGGCAAGTGGGATGGTGAAGGCAGAAACGGCCGTTTCTGCTGTTTCTGGAAGGGTGGTGATACTCTCTGGGGTGTAGGTATACCCAACTTCCTGCTGCCCGGTCTGTTCCAGGTAGTTTTCCCATCCCTCTCGTGTCAATCGGCGGGTTAACTGGTTTAACGCCTGCCGTGCTTTTTCTGACTCTTCAAACGAGCGGGCATTTTCCAGCGTCACAGCCACCTGGGAAGCCAGAGTGGTCAGGATATTGAGGTCTTGCGGGGTAAAACGGCCGATCTGATCCGCCTGCACATCCAACACCCCTGACAGTTTGGCCCCAATTAACAAAGGAACAGCCATTTCCGAGCGGGTGTGGGGTAGCAAAGGGTGGGGCAAAAAGTGAGGGTTTTGTTGCACATCGTTTACAATCACCCCTTGATGAGTGCGGGCTGCCTGGGCTACCAACGACTGTTCCTGGTGTAGCGGAATGGTACGCCCCCCAGCCACCATTAATCGCCCCACTTCTCCCGCCCCAGCCGCCAATACTAGCCGGTCGCTGGTTTCATCCAACAGGTAAATGTGGGCGTGGTAGAGCAAAAAACGGTGACGGGTCAGGTCTACCACATCCTGTAACAATTGTTGAGCATCGCGGGTAGCGGCAACGGCCGTACTGATTTGAGCTACCGTTTCCAGGTCAGCCGCCTGTTTTGCCAACTTTTCGGCATCGAGCCGTTGTTGCAACTCCGATCCAGCGCGGGCGGCAAAAATTTGTAACACCGAACGGCGCAACGCCTCCTCCCGCACCGGCATACCATCCAATACCACCAGATGCCCCAAGACTTCCCCCTCTGAGCCATGCAGGGGAATCCCCAGGTAACTTCTGGCATTTAACCGATGCAGCTTTTCATCTGCGGGGAATAAATTTTGGATGTCGTCTTCGTAAATACAAAAATGGTCATCCAAAACTCGTTGGCAAGGTGTCTCCATCACCTGATACTCGATAGTTTCCTGGAAATGGTTGCCGCTCCAGAAGGCCAACGAACGTACCCGATGATTGGCTGCATCAAACTGGGTGACAAATGTGTGTTCTACTCGTAGGGACTGGGCCAGTTGTTTCACCATGGAACGGAAAAACTCCTCACCTACCTGGGAAACTGTCCCTTCTACCATTGCTTGCAAGACGGTTTGGGTGCGTTGGCTGGCAGTCTGGGCGGCGTGTTGGGCGGTGATGTCTGTCCAGAAGCCATACCAGAGTGTATCCGCGTTTGCCAGCCGTTCGGGGTAGGCGTTGGTCTGGAACCACTTTTCCTGGCCCGATGCCAGATAAAAAATTCCCTCCCATTGGAAGGCTTCTAATGTTTGCGCTGAGTCTGCTAACTGTTGTTGTAATGTGGCGGCGTGTTCGGGGTGAATAAATTTCAGCAAGTGGGTTGCGTCCATTTGCAACTGGTCGCGGGAAATTTCTAGCAGGTTGCGGGCGGCTTCGCTGATGTAGGAGAAGGTGGCTTTGCCATCGGCTGTGAGCAGGAATTGGAAGACAAAACTGGAGGCTCCAACGGCCGTTTTGCGGTAAGTTTTTTCTGTCTGTTCAAAAATCTCTTCAATCTGTTTTTGGTTGGTCACATCGCGTACAATGCCGCGAAAGCCAACGATTTTGCCGTTGGGGTGGCGGATGGGGGAAATGGAGGTCTCGATGTATCCCAGACGGCCGTCTTTGCGGAAAATTTGCCAGATAAAACTCCGCACCGGCTCACCCGTATCATAAACCTGACGAAAAGCGTTTCGCACCAATTCGGCCGTTTCTTCACTGGTGTACTCCTCATAGGATTTACCCAGAAGTTCATCCGCCAAATACCCCAAAACCTGTGTCAGGGCGTGATTAAATGCCGTAAAACGGCCGAATAAATCTACCTCATAATAACCATCTTCAATCGTTTCAATGATGCTGCGATAGCTCTCTTCGTTAAAGGTTCGTTCTTGTTCCATGTGGTTCGTCTCAGGCATTGCCGTGTTGCTCCTGTCCTATCCCATGTTACGACTTTACGCCATTTTCTTCATGAGAGCTTGTTTTTGTTAAGCCGATACGCACAAAACGGGCTTGTAACGATTGCCCCAACTCTTGAACGGCTGCTTGCAAAGCACTTTCTATCGTCACGGTGCTTTGTATTTTCTGGGTAATCTCATTCACCAATTGTTCCCGTTCAGCCCGACGCTGGGTTTGCTCAAACAAGATAGCATTTTGAATCGCTACCCCCACTGTGGTGGCAATGGTCATCATCAACTGTTGATCTGCTTCGGTGAAAGCAGGTTTCCCCGGCATATTTTGCAGGCTGATGGCTCCTACCACTTCATCCCCCACAATCATGGGTACACCCAGGAAGGAGGTAGGTTGGGTGTCGTTGCCGGTGAACTTTGCCCCCAATTCTAACATCCGTTCTTCTGTGGCCTGGGGGACGAGTAACGGCCGTTTGTTACGAATTATCAACGATGTAACACCCTGGCCGAGTGGCAACGGGGGAAGGTAGATGCGTTCACGGGAACTGGCATCAATGAAAAACGGCATTTCAACCACGTTGCTCTGTTTGTGGTACACCGCCATATACCCCCCAGAGGATTGAAACTGGTCAATGATCTTTTGTCCAACTGCTTCAATCAGGGAGTGTAACTCTAGCTGAGAGGTTGCCACCTGGCTGATTTCATTGATGGCAACCAGTTCGGCGGCTCTCTGTTGCGTCTGATTAAACAAACGGGTGTTTTCAATGGCTACCGCCAGATGGTCAGCAATACCTCCCAGAATGCTCACATTCGCTTCGTTGTAATGCCCATGATACGTTTGCACAGAGATAGCCCCAATCACCTGGGCACCACTGCGTAACGGTGTATAGATCAGCCCCGTTGGCAGTTGTGCCTTGCCAATGGTGGGAGCCTGCAACTGGGCTACTTCTTCCGGGGTATAGTTGAGCAGCGTCGGCTGGCCGCTTTGAATCACCTGGAAAATCTGGCTATTGGGGTTGGGTGGGCCAGCCTGGAAGTTATACAACTCCCCATCATCAAAAATAAGGGGATAGCTGAGGATATTTTGCCGCTGGTCATATAACCCAACCACAAACCCTTCCACTGGCATGATGCGGCGTACCCGCTCTAACACGGTTTGCAACAGTTGGCTGAAATCGGTCTGTTGGGAAATAACCTCTGACACCTGGTTGATGACAGCCAGTTCTTCGGCGCGGCGTTCGCTCTCCTGGCGGGCGGCTTCGGCCAACAAATAAGCACGACGACTGGCAACCACCGAGGCTAACGGCCGTTGTAATTGTTGCAACAGAAACGACTCATCCGCCGAAAACTGGTGCGGGGCAGGCCATTGAATGGTCAGAATCCCTTGCCATCGCCCACCGCTATACAACGGGATAGTGGCAACAGACCGGATATGCAACTGCGTTAACATGGCGCGGGTTTCTTCGTTCACTTGGGGAGATGTCATGACATCTGCCAGCAGCGAAACCTCGTTGGGGTTGTGCAGCCACAGTTGGGCACTGGGAAAGTCCTGGAGCGCAAACAGTTGGCGTGGTTCGATAGGCATCAACATGTCAGCTACCCAGTTGGTGTGTGGATCAATATGGGTTGGTTCGCCTGACTCATTGAGCGTCAAGTAACTAAACGTGACCATCGGCGATGTTTCCAGGTCTAACAGCGGGATGACTGCTTGCAGAATATCCCCTTCATCGAACGCCTGGGACAGGCGTGTTTGCACTTCAGAGAAGCGGGCCAGCCGGGTGGCGTTTTGTTGGGTTTGTTGCAGCAGCAGTTGGTTGTTGAGGACAACGGCCGTTTGCACGGTAAGCGACTGATACAAACGGTGATCCCGCGCCGAAAAACGGTGTGGCTGTGCCCAATGAATCACAATTAACCCCAACCATTGAGCTCCAAAAGCCAGGGGCATAAAAACAAGAGAACCACCTGCCCCCTGGCAAAAAGCGCGGCAAGCCACCTCATCAACCTTCCCCTCCTCCCGGTTATCAGCAACAAAAACAGGCACATTGGGATGATTCAACCAGAGCTGATTGGTGGAAGAAGCCGAAACGGCCAGTCGAGTATTCAGTGGCAATCCCTCCTCAGGGGAATCTGGGCATTTGGTGGTCAACGTCAACCACTCTGGTTGACCCTCTCCATTAACTTCCAACAACCATAAGGTAGCTAGTGCCGCACGGGCTTCAATCGCTGGCCCGACAGAGATTTCTAACAGTTGTTGTAATGAACTGACCCCATTCAAACGGGTGGTTACATCATACAACGTTTGAGTTTCTGCCAACACTGCCTGCGTCTGCTCAAAGAGGCGGGAGTTTTGGATAACGGTGGCTGCCTGGAAAACGATGGTTTGCGCTAAACGCAAATCCTCGCTGCTAAGCATCCGTTTTGGCTCTAAAACGTCTATCCCTACGGTGCCAATCACCTCGTTCCCCACTGCAATGGGCAAAACGTAGAGCGACTCTATTAAACGTTGCCGCACCAGGTCTCGGATAGGGTCGGCAAGGGGGTTGTTTTGTGCGTCTGTAATAACCATCATTTCCCGTGTGGTTAATACTTCTTCTGTGATGCTGTTCCCCTTGACAGGTATCTTAAAACCAATGCCGCTGACAGAGTGAGGGTTGGCATGGTACTCTGCCACGACGTTTAACAGGTTGCCTGTTTCGTCCAGAATGGCAATGGCTACCTGATCCACCAGCAACAGATGAGCCAACTCCTTGGCAATTACTTCCAAACTATTGGACAAATCCAAGGAACCTGCCACTGAGGAGACGACGCGGTTAATTAACGCTAATTCGTTGCTGCTTTTGCGGGCTTCCCACAAAGAAACATTGGTTTGTTCGGTCAAACGCAGGTTTTCGATATGGGCGGTGAGTTGGGCTGCAACGGCCGTTACCAACTCCCTGGTTTTTTCATCGGGCTGGTCTATTTCAAGGTCTAATTGCCCAATCACTTCATCCCGAACCATGAGGGGTTGCTGCAACTCTCCTGGTAATTGCGCCAACGGTTGCTCTGCAAGAGGGGATACTTCGTGATTCAGGTTGTACACAAAACCAGTCAAATTGTTCTTTTGCCCATACCCCACCCAACCTTCAAGCGTCAAACGGCGGGCAGCTTCCTCTGCTTCTTCGCGGTAACGTTCTGCCTCGGCCAGCAAGCGCAAATTTTCCACTTGTTGTCCCACCTGTTGGGCAACCGCAGAAATCAACTCAGCATCTTCTGGCACCCAGGCATGATCGGGGGTGGCTTCCACTTGGATAATACCAACCGGCTCGCCTGCGACCAGGATTTGACTGTTTAGAATGTTGTCGCGGGTGGTTGGCGGGGGCAGGGGGGTTTCCAGTGCCGTTACCTGGTTGGTTTCGTACCGATACCCCATAAATTCCCCATGTTCGATAGCATCCAGGAATTGCTCCCAACCCCGGCGGGTGAGACGGCGAGACTGTTCTTCTAATGTTTCTTGGGCCTTTTCCGATTGGGAGAAGCGGGTGGCGTTCTGGATAGCAACAGCTAGTTGCCCGGCCATAGCCTCGAAGGCAGGCAGGGTTTCGGTGGAAAATGTGCCTGGTTGGTTGTTTTGTAAGTCTAACACCCCGATAACTTCGTTGGCAGCGATGAGGGGGATGGAAATTTCGGAACGGGTGAGAGGCAACAAGGGGTTTGGGCGAAAGTTGAGGCTGGTTTGGGTGTTTTCTACGATGATGGGGTGTTTCTGCAAAACGGCCGTTCCATTTAATGACCCTAATGTTATTGGCAGTTGATGGTGTTGTTCAATCAGTTTTTCCCCCACCGACCCCGTGCTTGCCCGCAACACCAACATATTTGTTTGAGCATTCACCAAATAAATCTGGGCGTGATACAGGTTAAATCGCTCCCGAATAAGGTTTACCGACTGGTTGAGTAACCCGTCCAGATCGCGCAACGCAGAAACCCCCCGCCCCACCTCGGCTGCCAGAGCCAGGTCGCGGGTGCGCTCGGCCACACGGTTTTCCAGCGTTCCCACCACCTCCCGCAACTGCTGCACCATCTGATTAAACGATAGGGCCAGAGTGCCAATCTCGTCCTGGGAAGAAACTGTCACACTTTGGGAAAAATCCCCTGCGGCCACAGCCTGGGCCGTTGCGGCCAGTTGTTCAATGGGCACAACCACCCGCCGCACCACCCAAATGCCCAAAACGGCCGCTACCACAAACGCTGCCACAATGGCTACCAGGGCAAAGATAAAAGCTGTAGGGGTGAGTAATTGTGTAACAGGTGTAGATGGTTGGTTTTGCAGTAGGCGGTTCACCTGAAACACAATACCCCCAACAAACAAGAGGGGGCTAGCAGCCAACAAGATCAATATAAAAATTAAACGTCTTCGCAGGTTATTTTGCATAAAAACCTGTCCTTTGGGGCAAGATCATGTTGTTTCTCCCGGTGTTAAACGCTCCTGGTGAGTGTCCTTTGTCCGTAAACTCCAGGCCCCCAGTTGAATGGTGCTGCTTTGAGTTCCCAATGCGTGGCCTAATTCCTGTGAAGCGACTTGCAAGACACCTTCTACTGAAGTCGCGCGCTGGATTTTTTGGTTGATGGTATTGACCAGGGCTTCTCGCTCTGCCCGTCGCTGCACCTGTTCCAACAGCCGGGCGTTTTGCAGCGCGATAACGATCTGGTTGGCAATGGATTGAAGCAGGTTCGAGTCTTCTTGGGTTAACCCGTTGGCAACCCGATGTTGTACGTCCAAAACCCCTAACACACGGTTGCCTGTGGCAATAGGAACGGCGATTTCTGATTGGGTTTCTGGCAACAGGGGGTTTGGCAGCCAGCCAGCATCCTGGGCAACATCAGGTACCAGGATGGTTTTATTGGTGGCGGCTGCCCGCCCCACCACCCCTTTGCCCCAGGTTATGGCGTGGCGGTTGGTCAACATGGTTTGCCCGGCCCGCCCTGTGCCACCTACCATGAACAGTTGTTGATTTTCCGCGTCGCTTAAATAGATTTGTACATGGTAATAGTTGAAGGCGGTTTGTACCTGTTCCACAACTTCAGAAACGAGTTGTTTCTGGTTGAGGATAGTAGAGAGGCTGCGGCTGATCTCCAAACTGGTGCTTAAGGCTTTGGTGCGGTCGGCTACCCGTTGTTCCAACGAGCTAATAAAGGTGGCAAGTTGGGCTGTCATACTGTTAAAGGTGGCAGCCAGGGTGCCAATTTCGTCGTTGGATTCCACTGGGGCAACGGCTTGTAAATTTCCTGCGGCGACCTTTTCGGCAACGGCCGTTAACCGCACAATCGGCCCTGCCAACACCTGAGCCACCACCAAAGCCGCCCCCACCACAAAAGCCGTAATCACCAGCGTCAGCGAAAGCGTTGTTTGGGTTTGCTGTATCACCGGAGCCAAAAAGACAGCCTGGTCTTGTACCACCACCACCAACCAGTTGTTATTTTCCAAAAATGCAATAGCCCCTTGTTCAGGCTCCGCAGCTTCACCTGGGTGGGCTGAAGCAGTAAAGCTCTCTCCATTTGCAGTGTTGTCCAATGCCTGCTCAAAATTTGGTAGATTGGTTGTTAATTCCTCCACAGGGCCGAGAGGCAAATATCCGTCGGCTTGCAAGGCAGCCACTGTTTCTGCATCAGGCGGTGCAACCAGGGTAAATGCCAGTTCTGGCTCGTCCCCATCTGCCAGCCGAATGTAGTTTTCATCCAACAAAATAGCAAACGACCGTTCCCCCACCAGCCCGGTACTTTCGTTAATAATCTGCTGCAACACAGTGGCCTGGTAGCGCACCAGCAAAACCCCCAGGGTTTGCCCGGCACCGTTGCTAATTGCATTGCTGAAGTACAAACTTGGGCTGCCTGGGGAGTCCCCAGAAAACAGCACCCCAGAGGCAAACGGTAATTTTTCGTTATAGGCAGCGAGGAAATAAACCTCTTGCGAATAATCCCGCCCCATATTTGAGGCGTTGGTATCTAATAAGGAAATGCCTTGAGGGCTTAACAGAGCGTAGGAGGAGATGTTGGTGGATTTGCGGCTTAGGGCGAGCAAAATTGCCAGAACTTCGGCTTCCTCCGGGCTGCCTGCTTGTTGCCCGGCTGGCAGACTGAGATAAGCTGCCAGATCGGGTAGTTGTGCTTCCACACGCACTGCGTCTTTGTTGGCGACAATAAAACTGTCTATATCCCGCGCTGTTTGGGTGGCGGCGGCTGTTAAAACCTGGTTCGCGCCGTTTACTAGAGAGTTACGCACAATGAAGAAAGAAACCAGGGCAATCAAAGCCAGTGAGACAAAACTCACAGCCAAAAAACTTAAGGTGAGTTTGATGCCTAATGGGTAGGACAAAAAGTAACGGCCGGTACGAACGGTTTGCACGACAATGATTAGCCCGGTGGCAATGAGGGTCAACTGACGAATGGCAGAAGCGTCGTACCGTTCAATGGGTAAGGCAATCAGGTCTAAAATTGCCATGCCACCACCCGCTAAAATGCCGATAAACAAAATTCGAGAGCTTAGGTGAGTGGGCATGGCCTGGATGCTGATTTGTAACAGGAAGGCAAAAACGATTAAGCCGACAAATAAACCCAAACCAGCAAAAACGGCCGAACTGATACCCCCAGCCACCAAAATTGCTACGATCAACCCCCACATGGCTGTTACCGAGCGATTTTGCTGGCACAACCAAACCCCCGCCCCGGCGGCCACTGTTACCAAAACGGCCGCTGCCACCCCAACATACAATTGCCAATCCCCTGCCTGAACGGCCAGATAAGCATAAAGTGGAATTGCCAAACCCGCCCCAAACAAAAAGATCAGAGACGTTTGGTACCCATTCCGCGTCTGAGGAGACATATTTTCCATGTGAGTTAAAAAGTTGAGCCGCATACAGTAACCTCTCCTGGAAAATCTATCCAGTCAAATCCATAACCTTACGAGATTTCATGCCCATTGGTGGGTGTTGGTTGTTCATTTACCAGTTGCACACGGGTACGAGACGCACCCACTGCCCGCCCCAACTCCCGCACGGCAATTTGCAAAGCGTGTTCTACGGTGGTGGCACCCTGAATTTGTTGCCCAATTTCGTTGACCAGAACTTGACGCTCCGCTTGCTCCCGCGTCTTTTCCAATAATGTCGCATTTTGTAAAGCGACAGCCAGTTGGTTAGCTATCGAGAGCAGTAACTGTGCATCCAACTGCTGCAACCCATTCACAACCGAGTGTTGCACGTCCAAAACACCCAACACATTGTTCCCAACCGCAATGGGAACCGCAATTTCAGCGTGAGTTTCGGGTAACAATCTGTTCGGCAGCCAATCTTTTTCCTGGCTGACATCGGGCACCAAAATAACCTGATTTAACGCAGCTGCCCGGCCCACCAACCCTTTTCCGGCGGGGATGTAATGACCGGCGGTTAACATGGTTTGCCCGGCTTCACCTGTTCCCCCAACCATCAATAGTTTGGTTCGTTCTTTATCCCACAAATA
>CAZPEJ010000038.1:0-16998 GCA_964585465.1 uncultured Ardenticatenaceae bacterium | reverse complement strand
GGGCATTGGCACTGGGGCTGAGGAACCCGGTGTTACCAGAGGGTGGCGGGGTGGGTGTGGGAGTGGGGGTATTGGTAGGGGTAGGAGTATTGGTGGGGGTAGGGGTGGGGCCGCCCGCGCCGCAGGAGGTAAACTTAAAAGAACCAACCCGCAATGTCCAGGTGCCGCCGTTGCTGGCAAAGTATTCGTTGATATACCAGAAGGTACAATCATCCACCGGGTCAACTGTCATGGCGGTGTAATCCCCCCACCGTTGCGCCGTTGTCAAAGAGCCTGTGCCGTTGACAATAGAGCCTTCTCCTTGTGGCATCGTACCTAACGTGTCATTTGCCAATCGGCCGGTATACCAAACGCTGGGGAAGGTGGAGGTGCTGCTAGAAGCACTATACCCCAACCCCATATTGCCATCTTTGTCCATGGCAATGCTGCCCATCCAACGGTGAATGTTATCTGTCACACCAGGGGCGTAGGTGCCTTCCTGGTAAACAACGGGGCTGCTATTGGGGCTGCGAACCTCATACCAGCGCACCCCAGCCATACTGGTGGCGGCTTCTACAGATTGATTGGTGACAAGGGATTCGTGGGTGCCAAAGTTACGATAAGCTAACCGGAATAACGGCCGTTGCCGATAGGACAAAATATCTACTTTATTGGTGGTACCTGGCTGGGGAATACATGCCCGGCTATTGGAGACGGAACAGGGGAAAATTGAGTCAAAAGCAGAAACAGGCAATGTATTAGCCAGGGTAAAGGAGGAACTTCCTGGTGAAGCCCAGTTAATGACAAACTTCCACAAGGTCAAAGCGTCTTGTGGTGCCCCATAACTGGCCCCATTATCCATTGTTCCCATAAAGTAGTTCGGGCTTCCGGCTGGTGGCAAGGTTGTGCCGTCAATATCGGCTGGTAACAACCCATCCCCAAGGTTGTATGGGGTAGCACCCAGCGGCACAAAGAAGGAGATGACCTGCGGGGTGGGGTTGCCCACCAACATTTGTGCCATATTCAGGGCATAAGCACCTACTCCAACATAGGATGAGCCAGAAAACTCGCGGGTGCTGATAATATACGCATCAGACCAAACGCCATATTTGGGGTAATCGGGGAAATTAGAACCAGAACTAAAGGCATAACGGTAATAACTACCTGTTGGGTCGCCGCTGGTGGAAAGGGCGACGCAGTTGTAATAGGTGGGGCCAGCAGACGTAAACTGGGTTAATAACCAGCGATCATTGAACTGGTCATATAAAACCACCGGATCCCCTGAGTTTTCGGTCTGGCAGGGGCCACCAAAACCAGACCACAAGGTGTTGTTAGCGGCCGGGCCATACAACAAAGTGCCTGTTTTGTTATAGATAGCAAAGGAGACATTTGCCATTGCCACATAATGGTTTGGCCCAACGTCCCCCACCGGGTCTGGTGGGGCGGCTGTGCCACTAAAGGCGTTAAAGCTGGCACTGGGAGAAGGAATGAGGAAAGAACCAGGGGCCGATTGCACCAGTGGGTCTTTATCTTGCGGGCCAAGGGGGCCTTGCACGCCGGGCAGGTCAATATCCTCAAAGGTAGCTTCCTGCGGGGCGGGCAACGGGGCTATAGAACGAAGTGGTGGGGAGATGTCAAACTGAACGGCCGTACTTACTCCTCGATAAGTGCCTGCCGCATCACTTTGAATGGTTTGTGCCGTTACGTTTGACTGCGCCCGCAAAACAATCCAGGCTGCCAGAACAACGACCAAAGGCAAAACCAATATGGGATAATTGAGCTTCTTCATCATTATTTCCTCCAGTGTGCTACAGATATATGAAAAAACAAAACCCTTCAGGCAAAAACCTGAAGGGTTCATAGTATACAACGACTTACCCTTTTGAATAGGTAAACATGGCGGCAATTGTTTTTGTAGTGCATACCCTTAAAGGAAGTATGCACTACGTCACAGAACAAACAACTTTAGAACTCTCACTGCTTTTTAATGGTACGTTACCCGTACAGCAATCCAATCCAACGAGAAGTCGCGGGCTGTAGAGCTGGCGATAGGAATAATCCGTACCCGGAAGTTGGTATTGCTAAAGTCGCCGGTACTCCAGGTGCGTCCCCAGTTGTCGGCGGCTCCACCCAGGGTGTAGGTGGCTTCGCTGGTTGTCAGGTTTGCGCTAGTCTTGGCGGTTGTCCAGGTCACCCCACCATCCCAGGAAAGTTGGACACAGAAGCGAGGTGTACCAGCAGTGCTGTCTACCCGTGCATCCAACCGCACTTCAATCCCGTCAACGGCCGTTGCCCCGGTCAGGTTCACATTGTAGTTGTAATAGATGTGTTTATCTTTACCGGTGCTGGTGCAAGAGGTACTGGTGCCGTTGCCGCTGTTGGTATCTATGGCAAAAACACTGTCATTGGCGTAAGCACTGGTGGCACTGGTTTGGAAACCGTTGTTATCACCTGAGCTGCTAGTAACAGCATTATTGGCGGTGGGGCTTAACAGTCCGGTATTGCTGGGTGGCACCGGGGTGTTGGTGGGGGTGGGGGCAATGCCGTCGGTGCAGATTTGCAGACCCCAACCGTTTAAGCTACCACCATCCAGGTTGGCGTTATCATCCACACGCAATGTCCAGGTGCCATTGGCACTTTGACCGTCAAAGGTGGACAGGGCGTTGCTGGGTTGATAGGTGCCACCACCAGTGGGCGGACAGGGCCAGGCTCCGGGAGCAGCTTCATCATCCAGGCTGAGGCCAAAGTTGTCCTGAGAGCCACAAGATTGGGCCATAATTTGAACGGCCGTTGTGGAGGGTGCAATCAAGTTAAAGTCCAAATCGTTGATATAGGTGTGTGTCCCGTTCAGATTCACCACATTCACATCTGTGATGCTGCCGCCCGTGCCACTCACGCTCAAAACAGAGCTAACACTGGGGGTGCCACTGCTAGAAATGCTCTTGGGCACGTCCGTGCTGGTGTAGGTGACGCAGGTAGACGGGCCTGGAGTATTGGTGGGGGGTGGGGTATTGGTGGCGGTGGCGGTGGGGCCGGGGGTGGGGGTGGGGCCAACATTACAACCCCAGCTAAAAGAGCCAACCCAGGTAGACCAGCGCGCGGTTGCCTGATTGCGAGAGTATTCACCTAAATACCAGAAAGTGGTACCATTCGGGTCGAGAGCTAATCCGGTGTAATCCCCCCAACGGCGCGGGCTGTTATCATAGGCGGTGTAATAATCCTCACCCGCTTTTAACAGGGTCTCACTCTTCAAAGTACCGGCCGTATCCCCTGCTTCACGCCCGGCCACATAAACACTGGGGTACATGCTGCTGCTCATCATGGTATACCCCACCAACATATTGCCACAAGCGTCCACACCCAGATCGGGGAAGCTGCGGTAAGTGCTATTGCTGGAGAAAGTACCTTGTTGTACCAGGCTGGGGGTGCCGCTACTGATATTGATTTCATACCATCGGACGCAGTTGACGGTGCCACTGCCGGGGTTACAACCGACGGTATGGGTAGCCCACAAACGGCCGCCCCAATACTCTACATCCAACAAACGGTTGTCGTTTCCTTGCATCTGCCCGCTAGAACCCAATTGGGGTTGGCTGACGGGTAAACTATAGCTGTTCACTGTTACGGTGCCAGCCGAGGTGATGGAGGGTGTGCCCCAGGGGTCGTTAAACCGCCACACGGTGAGGGTAGTCTGGCTGTTGCCATATTGGGCATCCACAAAATAGTGGGGTTCGCTGGCATTGGTCGGCCACCCGCCCGTCAAATAACCCTTTAATTTTGCGGGTTGTAAGGTAAAGTTGGTAGAACCTACATTCAATTTGACATAACTGGCAGAACCACCGGTGTACATGACATCTTTTTGCAAGGCTATGATGTGGTTGCGGACAAAAGAGGCCCCGAACATATTGGCAGAGATGAAGATGGCGTTTTGACCAATGCCGATGTGGGGATAGTCATAGAAGTAGTCAGTGCCGGTGCCGGGGTTGCCGTCAAAGGAGTAAAGATACCAGCTGCCGGTGGCACTGTCGGTTTGGGAAACGGCCACACAAGCCCAGCCGTTGTCGCCGCCGTTCACACTGGGGTCGTAGGCGGTGATACCCATGACATAACGGTTGTTTTCTTCGTCATAAGCCCCGTAGGGGTCGAAAAAGACCACATCGGTTTCGCCGGTGGCGCAGCTGGTGCCCCAGAAAGTTTCATAAAGGGTGGGGCCAACCAGGCTGGTGCCATTTTTATCAAATACCTGGAAGCTGGTGTTGACTCCCACGATGATGTGATCCCGGCCGACAATAATATCGGGGTCAGGGGGAACACCTTGTTGGGATTGGGTGTAATCTATGGCTTTGAAGTTGGTACCGAGGGTTAGGGCTTCAGGGGCTAAACCAGGGATGTAATTTTGTACCGTTTTGTCCACCCCTTGATTGAGGGATTCTGCCAGCAGGTTTTGGAAAACGGCATCACTGTAGGGGCCAGAGTTTGCTTCAAAGTCAATGTCGCCGGAGAGGTAACGCTGCAATAAATCATCCTGTTCGGCCGGGCCGCTGGGCAGGTTGTTCATATCTACCACAGCGGGGCTGACCAGGTCGCCGCGAACGATTTGAATATCGGCGGCGGAATCTACTACTTGCCCGTTACCGCTGCTGGTGCGGCCGGGGGCCAGGGCCAAATTAACGGCATCCTGGCGGGCTACTGTTTCGGGGGCTACTCCGGCCGGGCGAAAGAGTAACCACCCTCCCATGAGGAACAAAACTAACAGTACGATAATTCGCAGAACCCTCATTTGCAACTCCTTTTTGAAATAAGAACGGGTTTTGAATGGGACGCGGGTTTTTGTCAATTTGATAAATTTTTTGCAGGTGGTGTTACCTGTGTTTGTCCGCGTCTTTTGTCTGATCTGGCTCATATGATCTTTCGACTACCAGAAACAGAGCAAAAGTAAGGTATTCCATTTCACTTCCGAAATGGTAGAATTAAATTCCGAGATTATTCCGAATTTTCGGAATGGAGGTCATAAGATGGCACAGCCGGAGGCAGAGGTATTCGCCCGTTTGCTTACTGAGGCGGTGTACCGGATACGCATTGAAGAGTCAAAGAGTATTCAGGCGGTGCAAGATGAGTTGGGGTATGCTATTGGTAAGTCGGGGGGGGCTTCGATTGAACATTGGCGCAAAGGGCATATTCCTACAAAGCACAGCGATGTAGAAAATCTGGCGCGGGAGATTTTTCGCCGGTCTAATCTGGGGGCGACCTGGTTGACACGGTTTTTGTCTTACGCGGGCCATCCTGACCCGGAGTGGGTGATGCAAGAGTTGGTGCCAGCAAATTCGGCCGTTTCTGCTCCTCCTCCACCCACCCCACCCACCGACGAGGTGATTCCCCATAACTTACCATCACAATCTACGGTTTTTATCGGGCGGGAAACGGAATTGGTAGAAATCACCAGCCAGATTCGGGATCTTTCTTGTCGTTTGTTGACGTTGGTGGGGCCGGGGGGGATTGGCAAAACTCGTCTGGCGGTGCAGGCAGCATGGCAAGAGCGGCAGCTTTTTCCAGATGGGGTGTATTTTGTGTCGCTGGCTTCGCTGACTTCGGCCGATTTTCTCATTTCTACCATTGCTCAAACGATTCACTTTACTTTTTATACGGTTGAACAACCCAAAAATCAGTTATTAAACTATCTACGCGAAAAAACGATGTTGCTCATTTTGGATAATTTTGAGCATTTGATGAGTGAGGCCGGGTTTGTCGGAGAGATATTGCAGACGGCAGCCTATGTACAAGTTGTGGTGACTTCCAGGGAACGGCTAAATTTGCAGGGGGAGTGGGTGTTTCAGGTGAAGGGGATGAGTTTTCCCAAAACGGCCGATTCCAGCGACCATCTGAAAACCTACAGCGCGATTCATCTTTTTGTACAAAGTGCGCGTCGTTCGCGGGCTGGTTATGTTCTCACCGGGGCCGATTTGTCGCATGTGATTCAAATTTGCCGCCTGGTGGAAGGGATACCCCTGGCAATTGAACTGGCAGCGGCCTGGGTGCGGTTGTTAAGCTGTGAAGAAATTGCTGAGGAAATCGGCCGTAGTTATGACTTTTTATCCACTTCCTGGCGAGACATGCCCGAACGCCACCGCAGTTTGCAGGCTGTTTTTGAATACTCATGGAATTTATTATCGGAACCCGAACGGCGGGTTATTAGCTGGCTTTCTGTTTTTCGGGGTGGGTTTGTGCGAAAAGCGGCCGAATTTGTGGCCGAAACCGATTTGTTTACCCTATCTGGTCTGGTGGATAAATCGTTCCTCTCCCTAAACAGCAACTCATTCAATCCGCGTTACGAAATGCACGAACATTTGCGTCTTTATGCAGCGGAAAAGCTGGGAGAACGGCCGAAAAAAGTGACCAAAGAGCTGCTGTTACCCTCCGATAAACAACAGGTACAAACCCAACATTGCCGTTTCTTCACCACCTTTCTCAGCCAATGTACTCCCCGGCTCAAAGGAAAAGAGCAAAAAGAAGCATTAGAAGAAATTGGCAGCGAGATTGAAAATGTGCGTGCTGCCTGGCAATGGGCAGTTGAACAGGGAAATATCGAAGCCATTGGGCAATCTCTGAAAGCCCTCTTTTACTTTTATGAGATTCGCAGTTGGACACAGGAAGGGGAAGAAGCCTTTGCCGATGCCGTTCACAAAATGCGCGAAACCTACCGCGAACAACCAGACACAGCCAGCGAAGCCATTCTGGGGCAACTGCTGGCACGGCAAGGGCGATTCCGCAACCGCCTGGGGTTATACCGCCAGGCCAAAGAGTTGTTACAAGAAAGTCTGGTAATCCTTCGACGGTTAGACCTGCCGGAAGAAACCGTTTTTTCTATCAACAATCTGGGCAAAACAGCTTTTCGCCTGGGTGAGTATGCCGAGGCGCGGCAACTTTGTCAGGAGAGTGTGACCATTTGCCAACAAATTGGGTATTCCGAAGGGATGATTACGGCTCTGGAGACGTTAGCCAAGGTGGCAGAGGAGTTAGGGGAGTATGACGAAACCCGGCGGCAACATTGGGAGGGGTTACGCATTTGCCGCTTGCTAGGGGATAAACAAGGTATTGCCACTTTTCTCAACGGGTTGGGGTATATTGATTGGCGGTTGGGGGAGTATGCTGAAGCGGAGCAGCTTTGCCAGGAAGGGTTGGAGATGTACCAGGAGGTGGGGGATCGCCTGGGGGTGGCGATGTGCCGCAAGAATCTGGGGAATGTCGCGGCCGATACAGGTGACTATGAACAGGCTAGAAGCCAGTATGAACAAGGGTTAAAAATTTGCCGCGAGATTGGCAACCAGTGGGGGATTGCTGCCCTGTTGAATAACCTGGGGGTGATTGCCTGGGAAGTTGGCTCCTATCTGGAGGCGCAACGGTTTACCGAGGAGGGGTTAGCCATTCAGCGACAAATTGGGTATCAGTGGGGGGTGGGGAATTCGTTAGAAACGTTGGGGAATATCGCTCACGCGCTGGGTAAATGGCAGCAATCCAGGGTTTATTTTTTAGAGGCGTTACAAATTGCCATTGATATTAAGGCGTTGCCTCTGATATTGGATGTGTTGGTTGGGTTGGCAAGGTTGCTGGCGCAGGATGGTAAACCAGAGCAGGCGGTGGTGGTGTTGGGGTGTGTGTTGTATCATCCGGCGATTGGTAAGGAGGGGAATAAAAAGGGGGAACGGTTGTGGCAGGAGTTAACGGCCGTATTAACCCCACAAACCATCGAAACGGCCGTTGCCGCAGGTAAACAAAAAAGTCTGGATGAAATTATCTCCGTACTCAGTGAACAGTACCCAGTACTCAGCGAACGGTAAACCGTGAAAAGTGGGGACATGCGATGTTTGTTTCCAATAAACACCGCATGTCCGATAGGGTTATTACTGTACTTTGAAGGGGAATTGCACCACGTCTGTCTTTTCCCCATTTGGCCCCGCCCCTTGCATGTAGAGAATGTGATCCCCAATCTCCAGAGGAGCCAGGTTAATAACGGCCGCCGAAGCCAACCCTTGCACACTTTGATCCAGAGCATCTGAATCCAGGCTATAATTGATGGTATACAGGTCTTCCGCCTGCCCTGTCACCACCGTCAAAACAAATACACCCGGAATCCCATTCAGAGAAAAGTCAAAAGGCATCTGGGTGTAATTCACCACAATATCTTCAACTGTGTACTCATAGGAATACACCTCACTTAACACCCCGTTGGCATCTACATATTGCACATACAAAGTGTGGGTTCCCATTTCCAGCGGAATGGGGCCAATGGTATTGTTGACGGTGGTAAAACCCGCAGCTGCAATACTGCCTGTTTCATTTTTGGGTTCGGGGTCGTCCAGGCTAAAAAGGAGTTTTTGCGCGTTGCCTTCGGGCAGGAGAACGGAAACACGCAGCCCATCATAAGAGAAAAAGGCCAGGAAACTGACTTCCAGGTTGGTAAATGCGCTGTAACTTTCCAGCAACACCTGGGCAGTGTCCAGGTTGGTTTGGGCCAGCGACTTGTCAATGAAGTAACGGCTGTAGGCTTGTTGTTGCTGTTCCAGTTCGGTCAGTTTGTTAAAGGCGGCTACCTGAGAATCGGCCGAATTTTGGGTAAAACTTTGACGTAGCTGGCTGCTATACTCCTGCCCCAATTCGTAATAAACCGGGGCAAAGTCCGGGGCGCGTTGGGCCAGGGCATTGAGCCGTTCCAATCGCTGTTCTGGCAAATCAAACAGCGTACCCACCACCATATCTAACACCCGATTGTCTGGGTATTGCCCCAACAAATCACTCATGTTCTGCCGCGCACGGGTTATGCCCTCGGTGGCGGTCAACAATTTGGCATACTCCTGGTAAGGGTCTACATACTCCAGGTTAAAGGTAAAAAAACCTTCATACGCTGTGATGGCGTTGGTGGTATCACCTTTTAACTGGTAAATGCGGGCGTTGCTGTACCATTCCTGGGGGGTCGTGGGGTTTTCGATAATGGTCTGGCTGGATTGCAAAGAGGCAAAAGCAGCTTGAATGTCGGCAAACCCTTCAGCCTGGGCAGTGGCAATAGCCTGGACATCTTCGGCCGTTTCGGCCGTTGTTTCTTTGATCTCTGCCACATCTTCTTCCAAATTAAACAAACTGGCCTGCACCTGGGCAATGGGGTCTATATTCTCCGCCAGATACCCACGTTCTGGGCCAGCCGCAAACACCACCGCCCACAACCCAAAAATGAGAGTGGAGCCAGCCGAAATCACCAATACCCCTGGCATAATAGATTCCCCGCTTTCCATGCCAGCCCGGCTTCGCATTCCTCGATACGTCACCAGTGTGCCAACAAAAACCAACAAGGAGATAATGGCTACCCAGGGAGCAAAATTCCCTAAAGGTTGCAAAACGTCTCCAATAAAACCACCCACCGCACCAATGATACTCAAAGGGGTTGCGGCACGATTCGCTGCATTCCGAACTTGTTGTGTCAACATATTTTTCCCTCAGCTTCAGATTTGTGTGTCACGAAAAGAGTTAGAACCTGGAGATCATCTCATCTCCAATCTCTAATCTCCAATCCCCAAAAGATAAATGGTTCGACTTACACTGTAAATATACCAGGTTACAGCCAGCCACGTTTTTGTACCCACCAATACATTGAAATGGGAATGAGTAACATGCCCAAAATAGCAATCACCAACATCAAACCACTCACCCAAAACGGGGTGGGATGGTCTACGGCAAAAAAATTCATGCCAAAAAAGCCGGTAATAAAGGTGAGGGGCATAAAGAGGGTGGTGACAACGGTGAGGGTTTTCATGACGTTGTTCATGCGGTTGTTGACTTCTGACAGGTAGGTGTCGAAGGCCCCGCTAACCAGATCGCGCAACCCTTCCATGAGATCGTACAACTGTAGGATGTGGTCGTATACATCGCGGAAATAGATGCGGTCTTTAGGATCGATCATAGGGTAGTCGTCGCGGGTGAGTTTGTTAAATACCTCTCGCTGTGGGGCAATGATGCGGCGAAGTTGTAACAGGGCGCGTTTGAGACGAAAAACGTGTTCCAGGGTGGCTGGAGTGGGTTTATCAAAAATCTGGTCTTCCAGATCGTCCAATGTTTCTTGCATTTGGGCAACGGCCGTTAAATGATCTTGCACCAGTTCGTCTGCCAACAGGTATAACAAATGGTCAGCTCCCCCTTTGAGCAGGCGCGGATTGCGCTGGCAGGCATCCCACACTCCCTCCAGAACAGCTAACGGCCGTTGATGGTACGTGACGATATACCCTTTGCCCAAAAAAATGTCCAGTTCTGGCAATGTCAACAGAGATTCCCGTGTCTCATCATAGGTAACACCGTGCAAAACAATATACAAATACTCCTGCCAATCATCCAGTTTGGGCACATTGACTTCACTTAAAGCATCATTCACAGCCAATGGATGAAAACCGAAAGTTTCGCGCAGCAGCACATCACAGGCAACAACAGGTTCGCCCGCCATATCTACCCACAAAATACCTTGCCGTTGCTGAAGCAGGGCTGGTAACTCCGCAATAGGGATTTCGGTACGGCAACTTCCTCCTTTCGAGCAGTGCAAAATGCGAATCATCAAACCCTCCCTGTGTTTATAAAATCGTTACAAAAAAGATTTCTCGCGCAGAGGCGTAGCGACGCAGCGGTGCAAAAACGCAGTTTTCTTCCCTGCATCTCTACGCGATAAAAACGAAACCTATTATGCCCAATTTTCCAAACAGGAGGGTGGGCTGTCAATTATTTGCGTCCAAGATGAGGACCGGGCAATTTGCATTTTCTAAAATGTATTCCACACGAGGGCCAAAAAAGAGGCGGGTAGAGCCAGGGCGTAAGTCGGTACCTAGAATAATCAGGTCAAAATTGTTTTGCTGGGCCATATCCACAATGGCACTTTCTGGGTTAGAAGCTACATGAACCACTGTTTCAGCCTCTACACCCAACGATTTCCCTAACTCAGCCAGTTCACGCACAATTTGTTCGGCCGTTTCTCGTTGCCGGTGTGGAATTTGGAAAACTGCTTCATCGTGTAAATGGTAAAAACCTACCGACGGCTCCATCACATGCAAAATAATCACCTGGCCTTCGCTGGCCGAAGCCAACATAAACCCCATTTCGGCAGCATACCGCGCAGGCAAACTGCCGTTGGTGGGTACCAGGATGCGGTGGGGAGTCCACTGCTCCAGATTTTGTGGCCCCTTCACCACCATTGTCAGGCAAGGTGCCATTCGCACCAGGTTGTCTACCAGATAACTAAACAGGTTGTCTTCCTGGTTGCCCTCCGGCGCACCCAACACCAACAAATCATAATCTTTGGCTGCTTCATCCAAAATGGCATTCATGGGGTTGTCGCTTTCGACCACCTTTTTGAGCAGTTCACGTTGGGGAAAGTGTCGGCCTAACTGGTTAAGAAATTCAATACCTGACGGCCGTTCTCCACTTTTTGCCACATTCATCAGCGTCAGCGACAGATTCGCTTTGGCAGTCAGCAGTTCCAACAGGCGGGCCTCGATGATCTGAACGGCCGTTTCTGCCTTTTCTCGCCTGCGAATGGGCAACAGCACCCGATGAATCCCCGCCACCGGGCTATGTTGCGCCAATGCCTCCCGTTGCAATCGCTCTAACTCCTCTTTTTCCGGTTCAATATGGTTCAACACCCAATGCAGTAACCCTGGTACAATCAAGGTAGTCACAATAGACATTAACACAATAATAGAAAACATGTCCTGGGTTAAGATATTAGCCGATAACCCAACCGTACCAATGATGATACCCATTGCCCCGCGTGCATTAAGAGACACTCCATACCCCAAAGAAGTCCAATGATCACTCCCCACCACTCTAGCCCCCAGGTATGACCCTATCACCTTGCCAATCATCGCAATGACGATGACAATTAGAGCAACGCCTATTAAATCCCAGCTTGCTAAATTCCATAGGTTTATTTTGAGGCCAGCGATAGCAAAAAAAATGGGTGCAAAGATGCCCAAAGCCAGGCTATCCAATTTATGCGCCACCGCTTCTGGCAAACGGGGCATTTGCCCAAACAAAATGCCCATCATAAAAGCCCCAAAAATAGCTTCCAGGTGAATAGCCTGGGTAATAGCCCCCCAGGTAAAGGTCAAAACAACAATCAACGAGAGCAACCGTTCCGCACTGACCACTTCGTCTTGTACATAATCCAGGGCACGTTTCACCAGCCACCGCCCCACCGTGAAGGTGAACACCAGGAAAATCACCACTTTACCCACCGAAAACAGGACAGAGGTTACAGTAACGGCCGTTCCTCCCGCCAACCCAATAATCACCGACAGCAACACCCAGGCCGTTGTATCATCCACCATACCCGCCGCAATAATCGTTTGCCCAATATCACGGCGCAACAAATTCAGGTCAATCAACACCTTAGCAATCACCGGAATAGCAGAAATAGAAAGAGCCGCCGCCACAAACAACGCAAAAACCAACCGTTTTTCCGGGTCGGCCAGCAAAAAATCTGGTAAATACATACCCAACACAAACCCAGAACCCAACGGCAAAATCAAACCACCCGCCGCCGCCCCCAACGCTGTGCGGGCATGGCGGCGGATCAAGGGCAAATCCATCTCCAGACCAGTGATTAACAGCAAAGACATAGCCCCCAAGAGGCCAATCACCTCCAACAAATACCCCTGTTGAGGCGTTTCTGGAATGAGCCAGTGATGAATAAAGGGCACAAAACCGCTTAACAACGATGGCCCCAACAAAATACCGGCTAAAATCTCACCAATAACCGCTGGCTGTTTGAATCGTTGGGCTACTTCTCCCAACGCTCTGGCCGAAAAGAGCAAAACGGAAATTTGAATCACCAATTTTAAGACCTCATCGTGAGGTGCCGCAGTAAATGTCTCCATACTAACTCCTCGTCAATTTGAATAGACCGTCAGTTTTCGTCGGGAATTTTGACCTGATCCGTAACGACACAGGCTGGTGATGTATCATACCTGTTGAACATCTGCCTGGGATTACCCGCAAAACAACTAATTTTAATTGAGAACATCCCGACTGAGATGGTTTTTAAGACTTTGGCAACATTTTGGAAACTCGTAACCCAAAAATTTTAGGAAGGAACGGCCGTCTTGTCAAAACAATCAGGATGAACTCCCTCAAAACAGTGGCAAACTACCGCCCCACTGGTTAAACTTGTTTTTGTTTTGCACAGATGCGTGATAAAACAACTTCAGGTCATAAATATGCCCCTATTACCTGGTGAACTGCTCCACAAACGGTATCGCATTGTCAGCCTGCTGGCACAGGGAGCTTCTGGCTGCACTTATCGCGCCTGGGACAACACCGCACAGCGAGATGTGGCTGTCAAAGAGTACCGCGATAGTTCGCTGGAAACTCAACGACTGTTCCGCGAAGAAGCCCGCCGCCTCAGCCGCCTGGAACACCCCCAACTGCCCATTGTGTTAGATCATTTTGCCCTGGAAGCTGTGGGGCAATACCTGATTACCAGTTATGTAGATGGGGTGGACTTACAAAGTTTGTTGCAGCAATACGGCCGTTTCCCCACCGACCTCATCGTACATTGGTTACAAGCCGCCTGCCAACCCCTGATCTACTTGCACCAACACAAACAACTGCACCTAAACATCAAACCAGCCAACCTCCGCATCACCCCATCTGGTGCCGTTTTTTTGGTAGATAGTGGCCTGCCGGGGTTAGGCATTCGCCCCCACCTGGAAGGGTACGGTTCGCCAGAGCAGCAAAACCAGACAGAGGTTGACCCGGCCAGCGACATTTATAGTCTGGGAGCCACACTTTACGCCCTGCTCACCGGCACCATTCCCCCCACCACACTGGGGCGGGAAAGTGGCCTGCACGATCTAAAACCAGCGCGTGAGGTCAACCCCGATGTAGAGCCTTACCTCTCCCTGGTGGCGGGGCGGGCCATGTCGTTACGCCCCGATACCCGTTATGAATCGGTACAAGAGTTTGCCAAAGCATTGGAACGGCCGATTGGCAAACCCGTCTCCCCCTTGCACGAACCGCGCCGCACCCCAGAACCCGCCCCGTTCACAGCGGCCCCCCGTCTGCCAGCCGCCACCCGCCGCCCCATGCCCCGCCGCACGTTTGTCAGTCTGGTAGTGGCAATCGCCTTGTTTGCGGTGGCCGGAATTGCCCTCACCTGGCGCAACTTAAACGTAGCAGAAGTGCCAGCCGCCGAAGCCACCGCTACTGTCCAATCAGCTTTAGTGGCGGCTCTGACCGCCATTGCCCCCAGCCCCAGCCCCATCCCCCCACCTACCCCCGCCCCTACCCCTGCACCAGAACCGCTTATCACCAAAACCGGCTCACGGATGATTTTTATGCCAGAAGGGATTTTCCGCATGGGAGATGACGAAGGGGAAGCAGATGAACGGCCGTCTAATCTCATTCGCCTGGATGCTTACTACATTGACGAAACGGAAGTCACCAATAACCAGTACAGCCAATGTGTGGCGGAAGGGGTGTGCAGTGTACCAGACCGGGATAATGCCGCCTTTTACCTGGATGGTTATTACAGCAATGCCAATTTTGCCGATTATCCAGTGGTGAACGTCAGTTGGTATGATGCCGAGACATTTTGTGATTGGCGCGGCGGTCGGCTTCCCAGTGAAGCGGAGTGGGAAAAGGCGGCTTCCTACGATCCGGTACAAAATATCCGGTTTCGGTATCCCTGGGGAGATAGTTTTGATGCCAGTGCTGCGAATGATGTGTCTACCAGCGATGGGTATCGGGGGCCAGCCCCTGTGGGGAGTTATGCCAACGGCCGTTCCCCCATCGGCCTCTACGATATGTCCGGCAACGTCTTGGAGTGGGTACAAGATTGGTATGGCTTCCGCACCTACCGCGACATCACCGATACCAACCCACTTGGCCCGGTGGAAGGGGAGTTTAAGGTCATTCGCGGTGGCTCCTGGCTCTCCGACAATGAAAACGACCTGACCGTTATCGTGCGTAGCTCCTTCGAGCCACTCGTTTCCCGCGACCACCTCGGTTTCCGCTGTGCCATGACACCACCATAAGTTTGGAGGTTAACCAAGGATAGGATAGACAAAAGACACAAGGTTTTCTCTCCAACCTAGGGCGATTGCATCCTCAAAAGAACAGCAGTTAGAAACTGCACCAACGGTTGCAAAGTCGGCCGTTTCCAGTCCACGCAGGTGGACTTTGCATCTGTAGCCGCGAATTCTATTCGCCAGGCGCGGAGTATGCAATCGCCCTACTCCAACCTGAAACTTTGAACTTAAAACTCCGGTTTAGTTCGTAGTAACCGCTTCAGCGGTCTGGACGACTAAAGTCGTTACTACAAACTAATTTCTGGACGTTCACTCAATCATCCACCTCAGACTGAACGGGCTTTCTCAATCATTTCGCGGCTAAAACGGTTGTGATTTTCAATTACCGGCCCCAGTTCAAAGGGGAGGAACTGCCCATCGGCCACCAAAATACGGCCGTTTATCACCGACAACCACACCTGCTGCGGCGCACAAGTCAACAACGAAGCCACCAAATCAGCCTGCCCGCCCGCATGGGCCAAACCATCTATCCGAAAAGCCACAAAATCGGCCGCTTTGCCCACCGCCAGCGAGCCAATATCCGGCCGTCGCAACACCCTCGCCCCGCCCCATGTGGCTAAATCCAATGCCTCCCGCGCCGTAAACCGGTCGGCGCGCGACTCAAACCCCGGCCAGCCGACCCGTTGCAACAACATAGCCTGCCGGGCTTCCCCTAACATATGATTGCCATCATTGCTGGCAGAACCATCTACCCCCAGCCCAACCCGCACTTGTTTGTCCACCATCTGGCGAATAGGGGCAATACCAGAAGCCAAAATCATGTTGCTGCTGGGGCAGTGGCACACACCTGTATGGGTGTGAGCCAGCCAATCTACTTCCTGGTCATTGGGGTGAACCATGTGAGCAAACCACACATCTTCACCCGCCCAATTCACCCACTCCGCATAATCTAACGGCCGTTTGCCAAACATCTCCAGACAAAAACGGTCTTCATCTTTTGTTTCTGCCAGGTGGGTGTGCAAGTTGACCATCGGGTATTGCCGGGCTAACGCCACCGTGTCACGCATCAAATCGGCCGTCACACTAAACGGAGAACAGGGGGCCAGGCCAATTCGTAACATCGAAAACGGATTAGGATCGTGAAACGTCTCAATCGCGCGAATACAATCCTTCAAAATGGCTGGTTCCGTGTCACACACCCGGTCAGGTGGCAACCCGCCCTGGCTTTCCCCCAGGCTCATACTGCCCCGCGTGGGGTGAAAGCGCACCCCCACTTCCTGGGCAGCACGAATTTCATCATCTATACGGCTGCCATTGGGGTACAGATACAAATGGTCAGCTACCGTTGTACAACCGCTTAACACCAGTTCAGCCAAACCAATTTTAGCACTGGTATACACCGCTTCCGGGGTCAGTTCCGCCCAAATGGGGTACAAAAACTTCAACCAATCAAACAAAACCTTGCCATGCCCTGTGCCAATGGTGCGAGTGAGCGTCTGGTACAAGTGGTGGTGACAGTTCACCATGCCGGGCATCACCACACACCCTTGAGCATCTACCACCTCACGAATGCCGTTTTGCACCAGGTCGGGGCGATTTTGCAGCAGGTAGGGGTGCAAATCGGCCGTTTTGCCCAGCCAGATAATCTGGTTATTTTCTACCAACACAGCCCCGTCCTTAACCTCCTCGTGTGTTTCATTCATCGTCACCAAAACGGCCGAATTTTTCACCAGCAATGTAGACATGGCAAACTCCTTCCAGAAGATTAACCACAGATAACACGAATCAAACGGATGAACACAGATTTTTCCCCCCTGAGTAAACCACTCCCCAACCCGCGCCCATCCGCCCCACCCGCGCCAATCCGCGTTCCATTCCCCCCCTGACCAAACCACTCCCCAACCCGCGTCCATCCGCCCCACCTGCGCCCATCCGCATTCCATTCCCCCCTAAACAAACCACT
>CAZPEJ010000037.1:13801-17278 GCA_964585465.1 uncultured Ardenticatenaceae bacterium | reverse complement strand
CTAACTGCTGACTGCTAACTGCTAACTGCTGACTGCTAACTGCTAACTGCTGACTACTGATAGCTGATAGCTGACTGCTAACTGCTGATAGCTGACTGCTGATAGCTGACTGCTGATAGCTGACAGCTGACTGCTGATAACTTTTCCCCGATCTCCGCAATAAGGCAACGGCGGCGGCGCAGGCGGCGATGAAACCGAGAACACCAAGCGGTACGTGCAACATTTCCGCCAGCAGGGGCCATTGAGCCACAACGCCCACTGTGATCAGGATGGCAACGCGGACCAGGTTGACCAGGAAGAGGATGGCAGAAAAGATAACGGCCGTTCCTGCCCATTTGCCATTGATCGGCCGATGTTCTACCCAGGTGGCAGCTAACAAAAAGAGCATCCCTGTCCATAGGCTTTTGACTCCGCTACAGGGTAAATCTACCTGGGACACGCCGTTTTCAAAAAGGAGAATGGTATCCAGGCCAACGGAAGAGATTTGAACGGCCGTTAACCCTGTGCGAACTAAATCGGCCGTGACAATTCGCATCGGGTAGCCAATGAAGGTTTGCATGTGTTCGCCAAAGGGCAGCACCCCAATCAACAGCAAGGCGGCAGGCAGACCACCTCGCCACCGTTCCGGTGATAACCACAACCCTAACAGGCCATAGGTTGCCAGCCCGGCCAGTGTGGCCGCTACTGTGTTTACATCCAGGAAACGTTCGACCAGCAAATAGAGCAGGGAACACCCAACAACCAGCAACAGGGGCAGCCCGGCCGGGCGGGGCAGAACATCGAGCCGGGGGTGAAAGGTTTGTCGTTGAATCTGGCTGATGAGCAAAAGAATGACCCCAACTAACACGATCTGGTTGGTGCGGAAATCTTCGCGGGAGAAGATAATGTGTAAATAATCTGCCAGCGGCCAGTAGAGCCATAACCAGGCTGCCCACAAGGCCAGGTTTAGCCCGACACGAAAGGCGGGAAGTGTATGGGAAGGGGTGAAGGGGAAGCGAATAGAGGTCATGGTTGGGAGGAATTAGGGATTAGAGATTGGAGATGGTCGGTTTGGTAATTCGTCATGTTTTGCAACACTCCGGTAGGGCCTTTGCCCATTACCACAACAAATGACCGTTTCGGGTTTTGTGGTGGATAAAAAATGGGAGATTGGCATTGTTCTGGATTCCTGGCTCTCAGCACAGCAAATATCACAGGGAAACCAATACAGAAAATGAGGAAAACTTTTTTCATAAACGGTACTGTAATTGAAAACGGCCGTTTTTGCTCGCCGTTTGTGTAACAGTTGTGTAACAGTTGGTGAAACATAAAACGTGAAACGTGAAATGGGGTATGATTGTAAAACGAAGATTAGAGATTCCATCTACCTCCAATCTCTTTACGACTTATGACAAAACGCATCTTGTTAGTAGACGACGAACCTAAAATTACCAGTGCTTTGTTACTGTTGTTTGAACGGGCCGGGTACGAAGTGATGGTAGCAAATAGTGGGCAGCAAGCGTTGACAAAACTGGCAGAGGTGCCCGATTTGATGGTGTTGGATGTGATGCTGCCCGATGTGGATGGGTTTTCAATTTGTCGGCAAGTGCGGCGGGATTCGGCCGTTTATCTACCCATTCTGATGTTGACTGCCAGAGACACCTTACCGGACAGAGTGACAGGGTTAGAACTAGGAGCAGATGTATACCTGACCAAGCCGTTTGAGCCGAGGGAGTTATTGGCCCAGGTGCGGGCTTTGTTGCGGTTGGCCGGGAAACGAGAGGATGGGGAACGGCCGTTATCCTGTGGCTCCCTTGCCCTGTGGCCTGCTCAACACCGGGTTTGCCTGGCAGACAACGAGTTAGACCTCACCCCTACCGAGTTTACCTTGTTACACCTGTTCATGCGCCACCCTGGGCATGTTTTTGGCCGCGAAACCCTGTTGCGCGAGGTGTGGGGTTACGATTTTTTGGGCGATTCGCGCACGGTAGATGTGCATATTCAACGCTTGCGAAGCAAAATTGAACCCTCCGAGGATAGCCCCAAACTGTTATTGACGGTACGCGGCTTCGGGTATCGGCTGGTGGAACAGTGAGCAGGGTCAGTAATCACATACTGTTCACTGTTTACTGTTCACTGTTTACTGAATACTGTTTACTGAATACTGAGTACTAAACAGTGATTGTCCTTGACCTTAAATCAACCATCTTTTGCCTGTTGTTATTGCTGATTGGGGCGGTTTATGCGGTGGTAACGGCCGTTTCTCGCTACCGTGCCATTCCCCTAAAACAGTTAGACGAGCGTACTCAACAAGCTCTTCACGCAGCCCCTTTTGGCTTTTTGCTGCTGGATAACCAGCAACGGATTGTCTACCATAATCAGTATGCCGGGCAATTATTATCTTTGGTGGGCTGGCAGCCTACCTTGCAGCATGATGCGCGTACTCTGGCGAACGGTTCTGCCAGCCATTACCGCTTGCTCAATCTGCCAGCAGGGGAGCAAGCTCTTAGCTGGTGGTTGTGCCCGGTGGAACAATGGACGTTGGTGTTGTTGCTCGATTTGAGCCAGCAACGACAGATGGAACGGGCATCACACCTCTTTTTGAGCAGTTTATCCCACGAGTTACGCACCCCATTAACGGCCGTTCTCACTCATCTGGCCGTGTTACAAACCAATGACCTGCCAGAAACCGTGCGACAACAGTCACTCACCCTCATCCAACAGGAAACTCAACGTGTTAGCCGCCTGGTTCACCATTTGCTTGACCTGAGCCGCCTGCAAACAACGGCCGAATTGGAGTTACGCCCGGTTGACCTGCTGGTGTTGGCAGAGGAGGCCATCGCCGACGTTATCCTGACGGCCGAATCGCGCCAGATTGTCATTTCTTTGCAGGCAGAAAGTGGCCTGGCCTGGGTGCTGGCTGATCGTGACAAGTTGAAGCAGGTGTTGTTGAACATTTTAGATAATGCGGTGAAATACGGCCGTTCTGGGGATCAAGTGGAGGTGCGGCTGCAAAAACGGCCGTCTGCCATTGCTGTGACCGTTCAAGATAGCGGCCCTGGTATTCCTGCTCAACATCTGCCCCACATCAGCCAAAGCCTCTACCGTGTCCGCTCGGATGTGGAGGGTAATGGCCTGGGGCTGGCTATCGCCTCGGCTATTTTGCGTCACCATCACAGCCGGTTGCACATTGAAAGTCAGGAAGGGGTGGGAACGGCCGTAACGTTTGAATTATCTGTTGCTCTGGGTTTAAACCTAGCCCTGGGTTCAAACCCTACCCTGGGTTCAAACCCAGGGCTAGGGGACAACGCCCCGTGAACGGGGCTTCATAGGCCGGATAGCCGGATTTATCCGGCGTTGTTCATAGCCTGGCCGTTGACGGCCAGGCGTAACGGCCGGGCATGACGACCAGGCGTGACGGCTTACCCTGGGTTCAAACCCTGCCCTGGGTTCAAACCCAGGGCTAGGGGACAACGCCCCGTGAACGGGGCTTCATAG
>CAZPEJ010000037.1:0-13701 GCA_964585465.1 uncultured Ardenticatenaceae bacterium | reverse complement strand
ATTTATCCGGCGTTGTTCATAGCCTGGCCGTTGACGGCCAGGCGTAACGGCCGGGTGTGGTACCTGGTCACAACACCGAGCGTAACAACCAGACATTAACCATGAAACCAAACCGTAAAACCCTATTCACCTTCACATTGTTATGCCTGGCTGCCATTAGTTACTGGTGGTTGCCCATTTCTGGCAAGGTGATGGTGATAACCGAAAACCAGGCCATGCAACCCCCCTGGCCGCGTTTGCGGCTTGAGCCAGACCCGCCTCGCCCCGGCGAAACGGCCGTTGCTATTCTCGCCGACGAAACCCCCTGGGTATATGTCGAACTGTTGGTGGATGGGCAGCAAAAAGGGCGGTTTTTGCGGTATCTGCCTACGCCGTTTGGATATGGGGAGTGGTCTTGGGCTTTCACAGTGCCGGAAACCGATAGTTACCAGTTGACCTTTTATCACGACTGCGACCGGGGGTGTAATGTTTGGGCTGAACAAACGGTCAACAACGTTGTCAACCTCCATCGGTTCGATTCTACCCGTGTACCCACCAAGCTGGGGGTGGTTTTCCCCCACCCAGAGCGCAACTGGCACGGCCGGGCAGGCTGGGTGGTGGAATTGACCTATGCACAACAGGCTTCTGCTCCTTATTGGGGGATTGACGATTTGGCGAGACGAGTGGAAACGGCCGTTTCTGCCGGACATCATGTTTTGGTGCGGGTGGATTACGACCAGGGGCAGAGCATTCCTCCAGGAGAAGATGCTCTGGCGGCTTATCTGGCCTATCTGCGCCAACTGGCCCGCGACGGCCGTTTGCAAGGGGTGTACGGTTTCATCATTGGCAGCAGCTATAATGCCAGTGGCAGTAATGAGCAACCCGTTACCCCCGCGTGGTATGCCCGCGTGTTTAACGGATATGGTACCTGGCCTACTGCCCAAAATAATGTATTGGCAACCGTTCGTGCCGAAAATAGCACCGTGCGTTTATTGGTGGGGCCGGTGCAGCCCTGGGTCGTTGAGCAAGATGGAGAACGGCCGTTTACCGTTCCGGCTCCCTGGCTCAACTATTTTCACACTTTGCTGGGGTTTATAGACGAAGCTGCCCAGGAACGGGCTGCCATTGGTATTGCCCAGGCATGGCCCGATGGTTTTGCCATACAGGCGTTTGGCAATGTGGAGAGCTTACCGGTGGCAGAACGGCCGTTAGAACCATTAAAATCCATTCCCCACCCGCAATGGCCCGCAGCCCAGGCTGGTTTTCGAGTTTACCAAGATTGGCTGGCTGTCATTAACAGCTTTCCCACCTTACAAACGTTCCCCGTTTACATCACCGCCAGCAACACCCACCAACCCGGAATCACCCCCACCCCGGCCGAAAATTACCCCACCGGCTGGTTGACCAACGCCTTAGCTGCCATCCAACAAGAGCCACAAATCAAAACGTTTTGCTGGTTCATAGACTTTTTGCCCGTAGACACACAATGGGCTATGTTTAGCCTCTTTGAGGCTCAAGGAACAGTGTCGCAGGCCAACGATGAGTTTGAATCACTCCTGGAACTGCCTGAATCGCCCTAAACACGGCCGTTTGATTCCTGAAAGAGATTAGAAATAAGAGATTAGCAGTTAAAACCAACCCCATGAACCCAGAACAACTGTTACAACAACGTCAAGCAGACTGGCAACGATTTAGCCAGTTATTGGAGCGCAGCCAGAGCCGGGTGGAGCAGCTTTCGCCAGAAGAAGTGAAAATTTTGGGACGACTCTATCGGGCAATAACGGCCGATTTTGCCCTGGCACAGCGAGAATTTCCCCGCCACCCGGTCACAAACTATCTGAACCAACAGGTGGCACGAGGGCACGCGCTCATCTATCGCAGCGAACCATTTGCCCTAAGCCGACTGATTCGTTTTGTCACCCACGGATTCCCCCAGGTTTACCGCCAGACATTCCCGTACATTTTGCTGGCTGCTTTGTTGTTATTAGTTCCGGCGGTTATATCTGGATTCGTCATCAACTGGCAACCCGCCGCCGCCAAGTGGTTATTGCCGGTGGCGGTGCAGGCAGTTATTCCGATGGTGGAGGAAAAGGAGTTGTGGATAAACATACCACCGGGAGAACGGCCGTTTGATTCCGCCTTCATCATGACCAACAACATCCAAGTCTCCTTTGTGGCCTTTGCCGGAGGCATGACCGCCGGATTACTCACCGTTTATGCCATGATTTACAACGGCCTCATGTTAGGTGGTTTGACAGGCCTCACCGCCTATCATGACATCGGTTTTGAACTGTGGACATTTGTCATTGGGCACGGGGTAATAGAACTGAGTACCATTTTTATAGCAGGCGGCTCCGGGCTGATGATGGGCTGGGCAATTCTCTCACCCGGTTTGTTGCGCCGCCGCGATGCCCTTACCCTGGCAGCCCGCAAAGCCGTCCGCCTGGTGATTGGTTGTGTTCCCCTGCTGTTAATTGCTGGCACTATTGAAGGGTTTATCTCCCCTAACGAACAAATCCCCTGGCTGGTAAAGTGGGGTGTAGGCATTTTTTCAGGAATTGTTTTATACAGCTACCTGTTTTGGGCAGGGCGAAAAGGGTAGGGGGTGGCTGATTAGAGATTGGAGACAAACCTCCAATCTCTGTACCATTTTTCCGTGTAACAACTACACCACAGCTTATTTACTGTAACGAATCAATAAACGAATTAATTCCTTCTTCGTCCCAACTGTTAATTGGCCCCATAATCATCAACATCGCCGAGTTGCCGCTTTTGCCCTCAAAAACACCCAATACCTGGCGAATTTCCGTTCCCTGGTCATCGGCGCCTTCGCTGGTGGACAAAATGACGGTTTGCCCATTGATGTTTACCTCTTCGGTACTCACCGGAGAAAGTGTAAAGTTTTGGCTATTCCCCCGCTGCGACAACGCCTGTTCCATCTGTTGTTCCATTTCTTCCTGGTTCATTTGCATGGCGGCCGGAAATTCCATTAACATAATGATGCTATTTTCATCTGTTGTGGTCATGAAAGCGGCTTTAATCCCCAAAAGTTCCATTGCTCCTTGCTCGGTAAACCCCGCTGGGAGTTCATAATTCACAATAGATTGGGCCACTTCGGCCGACTGTTCTGGGTCATTCACAAACCCTTCGGCTACCTGGTTGATGAAATAACCCGACGCTATGGTGAGAATGATGGCCCCCACACAGCAGAGAGCGACCAACCCCAACACAATCCCTAAAACAATTTTTGTATTTCGACTCATTGGTTCCTTCCTTGTCATGGTTGTCTGTACTTACTTAAGACGAGGTAACAACTCAAACATGCGATGTTTTATACGCTAGTTGATGATGAAGATGACACCCTAAAACATCGCAGGTCTTCCAAGTGAGTAACAAACAGCTAAAAGCTAATAACTTTATAACATGGTTCTGGCTTTTAGTTCCAGATACCGATTGATCACTGCAATTGAAAGCTGGTTAGCGGGCACATCCAGCGTTAGAACACCCTGGCGGCGTAAAGTATCCAGGGTGATTTGTCGCTCGTCCAGTAGTTGGGCGGCGGCACTGCGCTGGTAGACAGAGAGGGAGTCAATCGGCCGTTTCTGGGACATCGCCACCACATCGGGGTCACTAATTGTCACAACCAGCGGTAAACTGTGCCGCGCCAGCAAAGCCACCTGGCTGACCAACGATTGCATACTCATTCCCCCGCTCAAATCGGTAAAAATGACCACCAATGCCCGTTTGCGCTGTTTGCTGGCAAAATAACTCAGAGCGCGGCGATAATCCGGTTCCACAGGTTGCGCCTTAACCCGATACAACACCTCTAACATGCGATAAAACTGCCCGCGCCCCTGTTTGGGGGTCAGGTATTGTTGCACTGTGTCAGCAAAACTCATCAGCCCCACCTTATCCCCTTTGCCTGTTGCCACATACCCCAATAACAAAACAGCGTTTACCACATAATCCAGTTTGGCAATATCCGCCACCGGGCTTTGCATCATTCGCCCCAGGTCTAAAACCGCCATGATTGTCTGGCTGCGTTCCGTCTGGTATTCAATGGTGACGGGGCGATTGCGCCGGGCGGTAGCTTTCCAGTTGATGCGGCGGTATTCGTCGTCGGGCAGGTATTCGCGCAATCGCTCAAATTCGGTGCCTTCGCCAAACTGCCGACTGCTTCGTAACCCGAACTCTTGTAGACGGTTTTTTCGCAATAACAGGTCATACCGGCGCACATCCAGCAGGTTGGGATACACTTTGACAGCTTCGCTGGCAGCAATTTTTCCTTGCCGCACCACCAGTCCCATTGGCCCCAACCAGCGCAGGTTGATATTGCCAAACTGGTAATCTCCCCGCTGCAACGGCCGTATATGGTACACCCCTTCCCATATTTTGAAGGCGGCAATGTTGCCAGACAAAATGCGACTTTCCAGGCGAAAGGCATCGGGTGGTTCATCTCGCAACCAAAAGGTAGCCAAACGGCCGTTTCGGTTATGGATGTGTATCTTCACCGGGTTCTCTGCTCCCAGGCTCAACTTGTTATCATGTTGCCGCACCACCTCGAACCGCTCCACACCCTCTGCTTGCCACCAATCTACCGCCACCAGCCCCACCATCAACAACAAATACCCCCCAGCCACCCACTGCAACCCGGAAACCCAGGTGGCGGCTGCCAAAATAACGGCCGTTCCCAGCAAAAAAAGAATCGCCCGATTCGTCAAAGCCATAAGACTAACTCACCACAAACACACCCACCCCTCTATCTTGGTACTTCCACCTGGTTCAGCAGCCGCCGAATCACACTATCAGGGTCTAACCCTTCAATCTCTGCCTCCGGTTTTAACAAAATACGATGCCGATAAACGGCGGGAGTGACATACTTTACGTCGTCTGGGGTTACAAAGTCGCGCCCTTGCAGAGCCGCAAAGGTTTTGGTTGCCAGCAACACATGGGTAGCGGCACGGGTGCTGGCTCCCAAAATCAGGTCGGGAGATTGGCGGCTGGCGGCGGCCACTTTGGCAATGTAGGTGAGAATCCCCTCCTCTACGATAACCTGGTTGATAATTTTGCGTGATTCGACAACTTGATCGGCCGTTAAAACCGGCACCAACCCCGAAGAAGCCATCTCATGGGCATCAAACCCTTGATGATACCGCCGCAACACCTCAATATCGGTCTCTAAATTGGCGTAAGGCACCAACACCTTAAAGAGAAACCGATCCAATTGCGCTTCTGGCAAGGGATAAGTTCCTTCATACTCAATGGGGTTTTGGGTGGCAATCACCATAAATGGAGGATTTAGGGCATAACGGCCACCTTCCAGATTGATTTGTCGCTCCTCCATTGCTTCCAGCAAGGCTGACTGGGTTTTGGCCGGGGCGCGGTTAATTTCATCTGCCAACAACAGCTGGGTAAAAATTGGCCCCTTCTTCAAATGGAACTGACCACTGCTTAAATCAAAAACACTCGTCCCCAAAATATCGGAAGGCATCAAGTCGGGGGTAAATTGGATGCGAGTAAATTGTGCCTGCACCAGATGGGCCAACGTTTTTGCCATCAACGTTTTGGCGGTGCCCGGCACTCCCTCCAGCAGCACATGACCGCCGGTGAGAAGGGCTATAGTGAGCAGTTCAAATGGTTCTTCCAGGCCGACGATTACTTTGTTGGCCTCTTGCCGCATGGTGCGGAATGTTTCTTTCAGGTTTCCAGGTTTCATAAAAACTCCGTAACTATACCAGGACACAGAACACAATAGACGTGATTGGAATTAACTTTATGTCGCGCAGAGACGCAGAGACGCTGGGAGGGAAAACGCTTTGCGCCTTTGCGGTAAATCGTAACTGGGGGCGAAGTTACTCTTTCTTTAACCAATCGGCAACTTCCGCCGCCAGGTGTACCATGGCCGATTCGCTGACATTGGTCTGGGAAAGGCGGTTTAACAGGTTTTGTAGCCCCGTTTTGTCCAGGTTTGGGTTGTATTCTGCCAGCCGATTGACAAACTCGGTATCGGGTAATGAAGGGGGTAGGCGGTAGCGGTGCCCCAGTTCTCGTTTCAGGCGGAAGTGGTAATCTTGCAAAACGGCCGTTTTATGCCCGGCCCGACGGCTCAGATGGGAAACGGCCGTTATGTATTCCAGCGGTGCCCGACGGCCGTTTTCGTTGGATAGTGGCACTGGACGGCCGAAATTACGCCCCCGCAGCACAATTGCCAGGAAAAATAACACGCCACAAAAGAGCAATGCCCGCCCAACGGCCGTTTCCCGCGCCCATTGCCAGGGGCCACCACTTGTTTGCACCGTTCCCCGCACCCCATGATGCCACTCATCAAACCACACCCATTCATTGGTAGGAATCATGTTAAACAAATTGAGCAGCAGTTCCGCGTTTCCGCTTTCCTGCAACCCCTGGTTAGAAAAAGGGTGCCAGGCACTACTCAAAACCACCCACCCCTCACCCAGTGGAAATGAGACCAACAATGGTTCACCTGTCGAATTGCTCAGATGAACCGTTACATCCTGCCGGTCGGATCGTAAAAAAGCTTTGGCTTGGACAGGCAAACTGCCCGGCAACGGCGGGGAATCAAAAAGCGGAAGTTGCAGGGTGGCGGTAGCGGCCTCCTGGTAAATGATGGTGTATTCATAATGACGAAAAGCGGCAAAACTGCCCGCCCCACTGCCCACCAGCCACAGCGTTCCCCCCGATGCCACCCATTCATCTATTTGCTCCCACTCAGTTTCTTGAATCGTCGTTGTGGGTTCCAACAGCAACAGCAGGCGGGTAGCATCGGGAATGGTGAATGATACGTTGTTTGTGTCGCTGACACGGTAGCCTAATTTTTCCAACCATTGGCGCAGGGCGTTGGCTCCGTTTGGTTGGGTGGAGAAGTTTGCCAGGGGTGGGTGTTGCACCGTTTCTTGCGTCTGGCGAATGACAGCAACGGCCGTTACCAGGGTTAATACCCCCAATAACAGCACCGCCAGCCAGGAATCGCGTGAAACTTTGTTCAAACCCATCATGGTTGTTGCTCTTTTAGGGCTGTTACTTGTGCCGCATAATGTTGATACGCCTGTTCATCCAGAGATTCAAACCCATACCACACCCGGTCAAACACCTCAATCACCTCGCGCAAAATGGCACTTAACTCTGGTTTATCCGCAATACTCCGCAAATACTCTCGATTGGTGAGGTAACGGTTGTAACGCAACAGGCCACGCTCTTCCAGCCGCAACAAGGCAGACAGATAGAGGTAACGCACGGCCGTTCGGTAATCCCCGGCCTGGGAGAGTTGCTGGGCACGTTGCAGGGCAAAATCGGCCGTTAAGTTTTCGCCACTTTCTACTTCGGCCGTCAAGGTAGCCTGGCTTGTCAGGTCGCTCAAAATACCACGCAAGGCATAAACCAGCACTACCACCAGGGCAATTGCCCCCAAAAAGGTCAACAGCCGGTCTGTCACCTGCCCAAGAGGGCTATTGATATCGGGAAACAGCCGCGACAAAAATTCTAGGAACCGTTGCCGCGCTTTTTCTATCAACATCTCCAGGGTCGAGGGTTGTTCTGCGCGGTAATCGAAGGCTGGATCGGTGAAAATTTCGCGTAAAGATTCTGTGTCTGATTGGCTGAACTGTTTGATTGACCAGGCTGTGTTTGTTGCTATCTGGTTTGCCAGCAGATTTTTCAGATAAGGCAAATCGGGTGGGCTGTTTTGCAATTGGCGGATGAGGAAGGTGTGTTGAATGGGTAATGGTTCGCCGCTGGGCAGGGTAACGGCCGTTACCGTTTCCAACCGTCTGGCCCAGGCTGCCAGCTCTTGCTCTTGGGTGGCAACCGGCTCACCCTCCAGTTGGGTTACAGCTTGTTGCAACTCCGCCATCAGTTGCCAATATGTTTCTAACGAAGGAGGTGGGGTCTGGGCAACGGCCGTTTGTACCCCCAGCCACAACCAACCAATCACAAAGATGCAACGTTTTAACATCTTATAACCCTGCCAACCCGGCTGAAATACCTGCCACCAGCAGCAAAAAAACTAGCCCCACATACAGCCCAATGAAGGCCAGCGTTATAATGGCAAAATTACCCATTTCGGTATTGTTTGGCAACACTCGGGCAGGTTCACCATCCCGTATGGTATTTTTTAGCAAGTGAGGTTGTTGTGCAGAATCGGCCGTTTGTAACATCAAATCCAACCCCTCCGTTCTCACCCGAAGATCAAAATACATCAACGTATAACAAGCCAACTGCATTGGCGAAAAAACCAAACTGAAAATCAAAGTAGTAATTTGCGAAATAACACTGGTTGTCAGGTCATCAAACGAAGCCCCGATTGCCGTTTGCAGCAAAAAGGTCAGCAACAAAGCTGGCCCCGTCACAACCAACTGGGCAAAAGCCGCTAATAACAGCGTCAGCCCCAACAACCACCAAAACCGTCGCCGCGCCAACTCCCAGGCCCGCCCAATCGCCTCTCTCGCCCGTTTTTGCTCCAACACAATCACCGGAGCCATCAGAGGCAGAATCACCAACATAAAATAAAACAAAATACCAAAACCAGTAAACCAACCCACACACGGCACTATCCACCAAAAAGCCAGCCCAAACATAACCAAAACCGCCAGTAACGTCGCCTTAATCAAAGAGACCCAGGCAGACCCAATCCGCCGATAACTGCCGATGATAGAGATGGGCATACCTGCATAAGTGTCAGAAACCGCCTGAGTCATTGCGGCAATAGCTACCTGAGTGAAAGCCAGGTTGATAATTGTGACCACTGCATTAAACCCAATGGATTGGGTAAGGATAGAGCCAATCTCAGGTAAACCAGGCTGTAAATTAGCTTCCAAATTAGTAAGATTAAACCAATTCAACACGACCTGTAACAGGCTGGCAGGAATTTGGGGAATCGCCACAATACCCACAAAGGTCAAAAAGTTTTGCCGATATAAACGAATACCCCGATCCATTAATTGGCCCATTCCCAACGGCCGAAGCGTAGACGTAGCAAAAGCAGTCATAGTTGCTCCTCTTAATTTGTCTGGCGGTGAGGCAGATTAACAAAATAGTACCTGTTCGTCAAGCGACAGCGACACGACGCGAGCGAAAATTGACGACAATTGTTTTGCATGATATACTCTGCCCGTCCACATAAGGTGGCTTCCTAATTTGTTCCCTCTATGTAAATGAGAAAATAGCAAAACAGTTTATCTTGTTAAAATCCCCTAACTTACCAAAAATAATAAGGCTGTTTTCTTGCAACAGGGCGGATGAGCAACTCACACTTTTGTTATTGAAATTTAAGAAATCGTCAATGTAGCCAATTAGCGGCTGTGGTATCTGGCTGTCCCTCCTTGTTTTGGTGCTATACAAGGTGGCGGTTTCGGATATTTGCCCTAAGGCCAAGATAACGTTTTTTTGGGAGATATTTTTATGGAGATAGCGGATCTGGAACAGAAAAAATTGAGCGAATTACGAGATATTGCTCGTGAAATGAATGTCAACGGCTTTAGCACCATGAAGAAACAAGACCTGGTGACTCAAATCATGAGAGCCGATGCCCAGGCACAAGGTTATGATTTCCGTGGTGGGGTGTTAGAGATTGTTGAAGACGATAAACAGCAGATGGGTTTTTTGCGCTCCAAAAACTATCTGCCAGGGGCCGATGACATCTACGTTTCTAACTCTCAAATTCGCCGTTTGGGGTTACGTACCGGAGATATGGTGGTGGGGCAGGTGCGGGTGCCAAAAGAAAACGAGAAGTATTACAGTCTGTTACGTGTTGAGGCTGTAAATGGGTTATCCCCAGAACATGTTAAAACCCGCCCCCAATTTGAAAACCAAACCCCTATTTTTCCCAACCGCAAATTAAGACTGGAAACCCGCCCCAATATCTTGGCTACCCGTTTGATGGACTTGGTAGCTCCGATTGGGCGCGGGCAGCGTGGTTTGATCGTTTCGCCACCTAAAGCGGGTAAAACGACTGTGTTAAAAGAGATTGCGAACGGGATTTCGGAAAATTTTCCAGAACTGCATCTGATGGTGGCCCTCATTGGGGAACGGCCGGAAGAGGTGACGGATATGGAGCGTTCTATCGAGGGTGAGGTGATTAGCTCTACCTTTGATGAACCTGTGAAACAACATTGCCGTGTGGCGGAGATGGCTCTGGAACGGGCAAAACGGCTGACGGAAACGGGCCGTGATGTGGTGATTATGCTGGACTCTATTACTCGTCTGGCACGGGCTTATAACTTGACAGTACAGCCAAGCGGCCGTACTTTGTCGGGTGGTTTGGATCCTTCGGCGTTGTATCCACCGAAACGCTTTTTTGGGGCGGCGCGTAATCTGGAAGAGGGGGGTAGCCTGACCATCATTGCCACTTGCCTGGTGGATACAGGTAGCCGTATGGATGATGTGATTTATGAGGAGTTTAAGGGAACGGGGAATATGGAGTTGTTGTTGAACCGTCGTTTGCAAGAACGACGTATTTTCCCGGCCTTCGACATTGAACGTTCCAGTACACGGCGCGAAGATTTGTTGTTGTCGGGTGACGAACTGGCACGGGTGTATACGATGCGGCGTATGTTGGGGCATTTGATGGATACACCAGGGTATGATATTAGTAGCGCAACTTCGGCCGTTTTGCAGCGTCTACGCGGCACCAAGACCAATTACGAATTCCTGGAAACGTTGACTAAAGATATGATGTAATGAATAAATAGTGTGAAGTTTATTGGAAATAAGGTTTCTCGCGCAGAGATGCTGAGAGGGAAACCCTCTGCGCTACATACCATTAAACCCGATAATCCTCGTGATACTTCCATTAAGAAACGGGCCAGACAACTGGCCCGTTTTTGCTGCCTGATGGCTTTGTGATAGCATCCGATTCTTATGGAAAAAGAACCTGAATTTTGGCAACGTTTTGGCGGACACCTGTTGTTGCTGGTGGTGGCTGGTACGCTGGTGCTGAGTGGGCAGTTTAGCCGCCTGGGTAGTTTGTTTGAGCAAGGGGCAGAGGATAACGGGGAAACGGCCGTTTTTTCCTTGTTCACCCCCACTCCGGCCGCCGCCACCCCCGAAGCAACGGCCGAAGCTGTGACCCCCTTGTTACTGGCCCCACTACCCGTCATTAGCGATAACAGCCTGGCCCCTGCCCCCAACCCGCGCACCTTCCAGGCCAAATTACCCGCTCTGAACTTCCAAACCTACACCGTTGAAGCAGGAGATACCCCCAACCGCATTGCCGAAAAGTTTGGCATATCGGCCGATTCCCTGCTGGGAGGCAATCCCTGGTTAAGTCAGGAGTCCAACGCTTTGCAAGCAGGTGTCGAACTGGTTATTTTGCCCCTGGATGGTGTTGTACACACCGTCCAGCCAGGCGAAACGTTAGAAGATATTGCCACCCGCTACAGCGTGACCGTTGACGAGATTATCGGTTACAGCGACAACAATCTGGAGTTCCCTTATCGGTTGGTGCCAGATACCCAGTTGTTGATTCCTGGGGCGGAGATTGGCTCTTTTTACTGGATCGCGCCTAAGACAGTCGGCAATAATCGGCCGGGGCAATGGGCGGTGGTGGGCACCGGCTCCTTTGTCTGGCCGGTTGGTGGGCGGTGCATTACCCAATTTTACTGGGCGGGGCATCCGGGATTGGATGTGTCCATGTCAGAAGGTTCTCCCGTTTATGCCTCTGATACCGGTACAATTACCTACGCCAGTTGGGCTTCGGGCGGGTTTTATGATTACGGCAACCTGATTGTCATCAATCACGGCAACGGGTATGAGACGTTTTATGCCCATTTAAGCGGCATTAACGTGTATGCCGGGCAAACCGTGACGCAGGGGCAGTTGATTGGGTACACGGGGAATACCGGCCGTTCTTCTGGGCCACATCTGCACCTGGAAATTCGGCTGAACGATTTTCGGAATAACCCACTCAACTTTTTGTCTGGGCCGACCACCGATTGTTCTTAGTAATTGCGCGTAATGAACCTGGGAGATTAGAGATTGGAGATTAAAGATTCACCGATCTCTAATCTCAACCCCCATCGGAGGTAACTCATGACACAGGCGGTAATTGGTTGGGAACAGGAAGAGCCGGTGCCAGATGGACATCAGTTTAATCATTATTTGCGGGTGCAAAACGGCCGTTTATTCCTTGAAGACCTCGACTTAACCCAGATTTTCCTGGGGGATGGGGTGGATCAAGGATTGGGGCGCACGCTGCCCAGCCCGTTGGAAATTGTGTACTTGCCGTTGATTGAACAGCGTATCACTTTTTTGAACCAGGTTTTTGTTCAGGTGATTCAAGAGGTGGAGTATAACGGCCGTTTTTATTACACCTACGCCTCCAAAGCCAACGCCGCCGAAGGAATCATCCGCACCACCCTCAAAGCCGGGGCACACCATGAAATGTCCTCCTCCGTAGACGTAGACATCACCCGTTTGATGGTTCAGCGTGGGTTGTTGCCAGCAGATCGGTTGGTGCTGGCAAACGGCTTCAAACCAGCAGGCTCCCGTTACACCGCCAATTTACTACAATTAAGACAGGAACACCCCAACCTTGTCCCCATTTTGGAAGATTTAGGCGAAATTGAGCCGTTTATGAGTTCCGGCCAATCTTTTTCGTTGGGGTTGCGCCAGAAAAGTTACGGCCACCACGCCGACGCAGCCGAGATGGATCGGGCTAACTCCCGTTTTGGATTTGACACCAAGACGTTGTGGAAAGCGGCCGATTATGTGGCAGCCGCGCCCAATTTACAGTTGCAGTTGTACCACTGCATGGTAGGCAGCCAGATTACCGATGCTCAGGATTTTGTCCATCGGCTTAAACCAGGGATGGAAATTTATGCCCAGCTGCGCCAGCGACACCCTAGCCTGAGTTTGTTTGATTTTGGCGGCGGGATGCCCATTCCCATGACGCTTAACTTTGAGTTTGATTATCATGCCTTTGCCCGTTTGTTGCTCACCACATTACAGGAGGTGTGCCGCCGTTACCGTGTGCCGGAGCCAGATGTGGTGGGGGAATTCGGCCGTTTTACCACCGCCGAACATGGGGTACACGTCTTCAAGGTATTGGTTGAGAAAGAAAACAACTCCAATTTTCCCTGGTATGTGATTGACGGTTCGATGATGAGTTCTTTTCCCGACATCTGGGCTTTGGGGGAACATTTTATCTGCTTGCCGCTAAACCACCTGGATAAACCATTCCAGCAGGTGCAGTTAGGTGGGATTACCTGCGACAGTGACGACGTTTATCCACCCCAAAACAGCCAATCTCCGCTGTTTTTGCCTGTCGAGACGGAAGATTTGTACATTGGTTTTTTTAGCATTGGGGCGTATCAGGAGATGTTGGGCGGGGTGAAGGGGAGCAAACATTGTGTTTTGCCGGAGGCTTTTGAACTGGTGGTAGAGCGGGGGGAAAACGGCCGTTACCAGTTCGACATCCTACACGGCCAGACCCCGACAGAGGTTTTGCACAATCTGGGGTACAAGTGAGGGGCGTGTTGGGTATTGTGTAAACAGAATACGCAATACACTGAGGAACATGGATTAAATACCCTGCAAGAGATTAGAGATTGGAGATTGGTTCAATCTCTAATCTCCAATCTCAGTTCTGCAAGCTGTTTAACTTTCACTCCCAAGGAGTTTCATTGACTTTCGACGCGATCCGCAAACAGTTAGGTTATTTGCTTTCTCTACCGGAGCGTACCGTGCGGTCGCTGGCGGCTTTGGTGG
>CAZPEJ010000036.1:0-17313 GCA_964585465.1 uncultured Ardenticatenaceae bacterium | reverse complement strand
AAAATGAATGTGATAAGATGTTTTCAGAGGTGACAAAATGGAAACACAAACAACCTGGCAGGTATCTCCTTTTGAGAAAACAGTCCTAAAAACAATTCGCACCCTGCCCGATGAACGCGCCAGACAAGTTTTGGACTTTGCCCGTTGGCTGCAAACCCAACCTGACCTGAGTGAAGAAATCTCTGAAGAAGAATTAGAAGCGGAGGAATCTGCTTGGGAAGAAGTTTATCTAACAAACCAGGAGAGTTTTCGGGCGATGGCCCAACAAGCGTTAGGTGATTTGAAAACGGGAAATACTTTGGAGATGGTGATTGACAAAGGCAAAGTCACTACCAGATGAACTCAAGGACAACCAAAAAGTTTTGGGAACTCTATAATGGTTTGCCGCTAGAAGTTCGTGATCTGGCTGATAAAGCCTATGTATTGTGGCAACACAACCCACAACACCCAAGTTTGCAGTTCAAACAGGTAGACTCTGAAAACGCTATTTATTCTGTTAGAATCAGCCGCAATTATCGGGCGTTAGGTGTTTTAGAAGGGGGTACCATCATATGGTTTTGGATTGGTAAACATGATGTTTACGACCGAATCCTGCGTTGATTTCCAGAATTAACCCGCCAGTTGCGCCAACACGCCCCACAGGGAACCACAGAGGGCAGTTTGTTTGTGCTAGACAGTTATTTGGTATTGCCGGTGTTGCAGTAAAAATCAGGGATTGATTTTCAAACAGCCCTACGCAGTTTTCGCAATGGAACGCGGATGACGCAGATTTGACGGGTTTTCGCGGATTTTTTTCTCTGGTTTTATCTATGTGACCCTGCGTGTGATTCGGCCGTTTTCCAGCAGGTTGTTACGGCCGAATCAGCCGCAACTGTTTTTGTGGATAACTTAAATACTCAACCCCGTCCTCTGTTACCAACACATCTTCTTCCAAACTCATAATGCCCCGATTCGGCACCACAACATGCAATTCCAGGGTAAAGATGTTACCCACCTCCACAGGCATATCACAAATGCCTTTGTACCGCTCCCAACGCGGCCCCAACACAGTGGCCCCATCGTGGGCAGAACGCCCCAGCAAATGACCCAGGGCGTGTTTATATTCCGGGTAACCATTGTCCACCACAAACTCGCGGGCGGGTTCATCTACCTGCCAACCTGGGGTGCCAGGGCGCAGGGCAGCTTCGCCCGCTTTGATGGCCCCATACACTACCTCAAAAGCGTGTTGCACCTCAACAGGAACGGCCGTTTCCCCCTCATCCATCACATACCACATCCGCTGTAAATCGGAGCAGTAATCATTCACCTTGATACCCAAATCCATGTGCAACGTATGACCCCGCTCCAAAACCACATCCCCCGGAGCCGCATGACCAACGGCCGAATGTGGCCCACAGGTCACAATTGGGTTAAACGGCTTGGGCCAGGCATACCCCCACCCCATCCCATCTATCCGTTGTTGCACAAACTCCGCAATTTGTCGTTGCGTCATCCCCGGTTTAACAAACGCCTCCACCTCATCAAACAACTGTTCCGTTACCGCAACCGCCTGGCGCACCCGTTCGATCTCTGCTGGGGTTTTGCGCCCCCGCAAAGCCGCAATAATCCGCTCCGCCGAGAGCAAACAGTCGTCATAGGGCGTACCCTTCAAATGTTTCAGCAGCGTGTGATACATCCCCACCGTCAAACCATCGGCCGAAACATCCCCTTCGGAGTAATTCAAAGCAATCGCATTGGGTTTTAATTGCTCCAGAGCTACCCGCAAATGTTGCCCAATCCCCTCGTGATACCCAATCACCTCCTGGTATGCTTCCAACTGGTGCACATTTTCCGCGTCGTAATAACCAACAATGGCAATGTGGTGGCCGGTGCGGCTGATCAGAAAGGCAGAGTGCCAGGTCACATCCACCCCGGCAATTAGCTCCAAAGCCGGGTCTGGATTCATGGAACTTTCCCGCACAAAGGTCAACCACAAGTCAATTTCATACTCTTCTAAAATTTGCGCCGCCTGGGCCAGCTTTTCTCGCACAAGTTGGTTCATACATACCTCAAATTAAAATTTGTCGCGCAGGGGCGCGCGGGGGCAGAGGTTTTTTCTTCTCTCTGCCTCTCCGCGTCTCTGCGCGATACTAAATCTTTCACTCTCTGACAATGGTCTCGTAAATGGTTTGTAACTCTTCATCCGAGTAAAAATGGATAATGACCTTGCCCCCTTTGGCATCTTTGTTAATGTGAACACGGGTGCCCAGGGTTTGCTCGAAGCGGGTTTGCAGGGCAGCCAGTTCGGGGGAGAGCGTTTTTTTGCGTTTGGGGGTGGGTTTGGCAGCTTCTAACAACTTTTGCACCAGGGCTTCCGTTTCGCGCACATTAAAGCGGCGTTTGAGGATTTGTTGCATAACGGCCGTTTGCATGTCTGCCGTTGGTAAAGCCGCCAGGGCACGGGCATGACCACTGCTGATGCCCCCCTCAATCACCGCCTGCTGCACCACCTGGGGCAACTCCAACAAACGTACCAGGTTACTCACTGTAGAACGAGCCTTGCCCACACGCTGCGCCACTTCTTCATGTTTCAAACCAAACTCATCCATCAACTGGCGATAAGCCGTGGCTTCCTCCACCGCGTTTAGGTCGGCCCGTTGCACATTTTCAATAATTGCCAGTTCCAGCATCGCCTGGGGTGTAGCTTCTTTCACAATGACCGGCAATTCAGCCAGCCCCGCCAGCTGTGCCGCCCGCCAACGCCGTTCCCCGGCAATCAAGGTGTAATTTTCACCTGTCTGGGTGACAATCAACGGCTGAATCAGGCCATGCTCCCGAATAGAAGCGGCCAGTTCTGCCAGTTTTTCTCCGTCCATTAAACTGCGGGGTTGATGGGGATTGGGCACAACGGCCGTTACTGGTACCACCCGCAACCCTTTCGACTCCTGGTTTTCTTCGCTTTTAGCCGGAATCAGGGCACTCAACCCCCGGCCTAACGCTGGTTTTTTGCTCATGGGTAAAGAGAAATCGTGACACCCCAACGGGTAACACAACGTCTAATTTTGATCTCCTTTTATCAATTCCGTCGCCAACACCTGGTAAGCCACCGCCCCTGGTGAGTGGGGGGCGTACAGGTGAATAGGCTGCCCAAAACTGGGGGCTTCGCTCAGGCGCACGTTGCGCGGCACAATGGTGCGAAAAACCTTGCCAGGAAAATGGGTACGCACTTCCTCCACCACCTGTCGGCTCAAATTGGTGCGGCTATCGTACATGGTCATAATCAACCCACGAATCGCCAGTTGGGGGTTGAGGTACCTTTTCACCAGATCAACAGTTTGGGTCAACTGTGTCAACCCTTCCAGGGCCAGATATTCACATTGCACCGGAATCAATACCCCGTCGCGGGCGGCTGTGAGGGCGTTCACTGTCAGTAACCCCAGGCTGGGTGGGCAATCTATGAGGACATAATCATAACGGCCGTTTATACCAGCCAGCCCCCGTTGCAACCGATACTCCCGCCCAATGGCATTCACCAGTTCCACCTCGGCCCCGGCCAGCGCAGGATTGGCGGGAATCACATCCAGTTTGTACGCCGTATGGGGGTATAACACATCCGCAAAGGCGGCTTCTTCCAACAACAGGTCATACATACTTCTGGTAAGGCTGTTTTTATCAATGCCCAACCCAGAAGTGGCGTTGGCCTGGGGGTCAATATCTACCAGCAACACTCGACGGCCGTTATTCGCCAGATAAGCACTCAGATTAATGACACTGGTGGTTTTGCCAACCCCTCCTTTTTGATTCACAACCGCATAAATTTTTGTCATAGTTACTCTATTGATTTTTACCCGCGTGCCCTTCTGTAAAAAATTCCTCAATTTGGGCTAATTTTGCCTGGAGGCCGTTTTGTGTCACCGATTGCGCCGCTATTTGATTGGCAAAAACGGCCGATTCCCACACATTGCCCCCTGTTTGTTGTAAACGAATAAAAAAAGCAGCTGCAAAAATGTCGCCTGCCCCGGTCGTTTCAACCTCGGTCACCAACGGGGCGGGAATGTGGCGCGACTCTCCCTGCCAAAAAACCAAACACCCGGCCGCCCCCTGAGTCATCACCAACAAATTGGCCCATTCGCGGTATTGGGCCAGCGTTTCCTGGTCGGGTAAATCTTCCTGGCTGACAATAACGGCCGTTGCCAATGGTAACAAGCTGGCTGCCTCGGCCCAAACACGGGGGAAAATTCGGCCGTTTTCGTCCCACCCACGCAACCAGCCTTGAGGGGTCATCCCCACCAGGCTGTGTGGGAATTGCCGCACTAAACCCATGTCCACCTCATCTGCCACCGGGGCCAGATGAACAATCGTCGGGTTGCGCCAATGTGTTGGGACATCCTCTGCTTTTAACACGGCTGCCCTGGCGTGTAACGTCTGTTGCCGTCCGTGAGGGGTGTCTCTGTTTTCAAAGGTCGTGGTATGTGGGGCCGGGAGCGAATGAACCAACACCCCTGGCAAAACAGCTTCCCAGGCATAATCTGGGGCGGCACTGCTCAAAACGGCCGTTTGGCAACCTGATACCTGGGCAACCCGTCCTGCATAGGCCACCGTTCCACCCACCACCAATCCCCCAGGCATCACATCTGCACAAATATGACCCACCGCCAGGTAATCTACAGGACTCATCGCGGGCAGATTCTAACATAGGGGGGGGTAATTTGCGAACAGAGGGAGAACAGACCTGTTGCACAGTTGCCCATTCAAGGCTAACATTCTTTTGCCATGTATAAAAGATTATTTCGTCAACGGCCGTTACTCACCTTACCCCAAGTGGTAGTATTGTTGGCTGTGGTTGCCGCCCTCTACATTGCCCTGGACTTAAACCGCCGGGCACAATCGGGGCGGCTGGTGGGTGTGGGTGAAGAAGCCTTACAAGAGGAAATTCACCTGGAAACCACCCGTCAGGCCCAGCTACAAGCCACGTTGGTGTATGTACAAAGTGAAGATTACGCGGCGGCTTATGCCCGCGACGAAGGGGGATATGTGTTACCCGGAGAAAAACGGGTGGTGCCGCTGGTGATTGAAGCCACCCCACAACCCACCCCCCCGCCAAATCCAACCCCAGACCCGGCTATTTACGCTCGTCCCTGGCAAGCGTGGTGGCGGTTACTCACCGATGCCCCCCAACCAGTACGGCCGTAATCCAACGACTTCTCATTTGTAGTTCTTCAGTCATGATACAGGGCACAGAGTTTCTCACAGGAGATGCAGAAACTCTCAGAAGATAAAAATCAAGGCGCACGAGCCTTGTTTTATTTGTGGTCTGTTTGTTGTTTGTCATGGTCGTTTACTATTCCCTCTTTTTTATCCTAATCGCCAGTAGCTTATTCTGGTTAAGGCAACAAAGACAGCAACAAACCCGGTTGTTCACCGCCCTGGTTGCGCTGCTGATTGTAACCGCAATGGGGGGTATTCTGGCCTTCTTTTGGGCAGAAACCTGGTGGATTGGCGGTTTACAAACCGTCACCTTAGGTATCTGGCTGTGGGGTTACAAAGTGGCAAAGCGTAACCTGCTTGCCATCTGTGTGCCAACCGTTTTGCTGCTCTGGTTCTTCCCGTTTCCCCTGGTAGAGTTGTTGACCTGGGGGCTTTTAACGGCCGTTCCCATCACCACCTTCTACTTTCTGCGCTCCCGTTCCACCATCCCCATCTTCACCCCGGCCGCCCCCCTGCCACAAAACCGCCCCCTGCGGGTAAAAGGCAAACTAACACCCGAAATCATCGAATCCCAACTGCCATTGTTAGAATGTTTACGCGACGGGATCGTTTACAACAGCCAGGAGGGGGTAGTGGTGTATGCCAATCAGGCCGCTACCACTCTTCTGGGGCTGCCCGCCACAGAAATTGTGGGCCAACCTGCCGGTAAAATTTTGAGCCGTTTACCCATGGTGGCTCCGGTCTCTGCGTCATCCTCCTTAAACCAGTTTGAACTAAACGGCCGTATGATTCAGGGGTATCTCAACATCGTCTACAACACCAACGGAGTTGCCCAGGGCACAGTTGCCATTCTGCACGACATCACCACCGAGTACCAGGCCCAACGCACCAGAGACGGTTTTCTCACCACAATTTCGCACGAGTTACGCACCCCTATCACTGCCATCAAGGGGTATGCGGAACTATTAGACAGCGGTGCAGGTGGTACTCTCACGGCGTATCAAAAAGATTTCCTAAAAACGATTCTTCGCAACATCAACCGCCTGACCCAATTGATCAATAGCCTCATTTTTGCCTCTGCCCTCAAGGGTGGGCGCATGGAATTTATGCCGGGGTATGCAGATCTGCCACAGCTGATTCAACAAGTGGTACGGGAAGCTCAAACCAAAGCGGCCGAAATTAATATCACTATCAAACTCAACCTGGAAAATGGCCTGGGGCAAGTCCACATAGACCCCAACCATTTGGTGACAATTTTGGAAGAGCTTATCTCTAATGCGATTAAATACAACCGACCTGGTGGGGAAATTCAAATCAAGGCTCAACTCACCACTGACGAAAAACACCAACAAACATTTGTGATTGTCACCGTTGGCGATACAGGTATCGGCATTGCCCCATCTGACCAGGCTCATGTATTTGACGACTTTTTTCGCCCGGACAATTTAGAAGAGCAAGTGCGGACGGGTGGTATTGGGATGGGGTTATCTATTGTGCGCGCATTGGTGGAGGCGTATAACGGCCGTATCTGGTTTGAAACCACCCCCGACAAAGGAACCAGCTTCACCTTCATCCTCCCCACCGGCCTCCCCATTAACCATTAACCATTCATCATTTGGAAACGGCCGTTTTCCCCCAAACTCTAAACCTGCACCAGATAAAACTGTCAAATTAACACCAATTATTTGCCATTCAACTTTACATATGTTAGTATATGCGAGACTGGTAGGTTTACATATTGTTAGAACCAATTTATGACCCGTCTCAAATCTATACCCCAAACAGCCGTGCCCTCCATCGTTGGATTTTTTCCATTCATTCAACACGCCTTCATCCACCCCTATTTTTACAACCTCATGGTAAAGGGATAAAACAATGGGCCGTCGTACAATAGCTATCCTTGTGCTTTTAATTGGTATTATCATGCTCGTGGTCGTGGGTCTTTTTTTTCTAAACAGTCAAGACCAACCCCAACCAGCAACCGATACGCCGGTCGTCGTCACCGATGAAAGCGGCGCATCTGTCACCGTCACACCCGAACCAGGTGCCCCACCCCCAGGCGTACCAGATGGTGCCGCCACCTTGCCACCCATGGTCGAGGTCGTCGTCTCGTTACAGACATTGCCACGCGGGTACCAAATCACAGAAGCAGATTTGGGCACCATCTTTGTAACCGAGATGCGTCTGGCCGGTGCGGTAGATAGTAATGTGGTGACCAATCTGCCGGAACTGGTTGGTAAATATGCCCGCACCGACATCTTCCAGGGGCAAACCATCACCAAAGACCTGTTTGTTGGCGATCTAGGCCTGGTGGTGCAAGAAGAGTATGGCCCTTCTGATTTGATTCCCCCTGGTTTTGTGGCCCAGGCAGTACCAATGGATAGATTGTCGGGTGTCGCCTATGGGCTGGCTGAAGGGGATTACATTGACATCATGATCTCCTTCACCTTCCGCGAACTCGACCCCCAGTTCCAAACCCTGCTCTTTAATCAGGCCAACTTTATCATCAATATAGTAGATGAAGAAGGCAATACCACACAAACAGTGGTAGCGTTGGATCCAATCGGCCGTTTTGAAGAGTTACCCACCGGTGAACTGGCCCATATCTACCCTCGTGAAGATAGCCCACGCCCCTTAAAAGTTTCCTTCGTGCTGCAAAACGCCAAAGTTATTCAAGTGGGTGAATGGGAACCCGTGTTACCGGTCGAACCAGCCACCCCCACCCCAGAACCCGTTGGAGAGGGCACCCCCACACCTACCTTTAGCCCTGGGGCCATTCCTTCTCCTACCGCCTCACCGCCCGATGTCTTGTTATTGGCTCTCATCCCCCAACAACAACTGCTCCTCAAATATGCCCTGGAAACACAAGCCGACATAGACTTTGCCTTGCGTGGCATCAACGATGGGCAGTTATACTCCATCGAAAATGTAGATTTTGATTACATTGTGAATCGGTTTGGTATCGAAGTTCCACCGAATTTTAACTACACCGTTGACAAACCATCTGTCACGCTGACACCGGCTGGCAATACCACCGCAGCCGCCCCAACAGCCACACCGGCTAGCGGAGATTAAGGTTTACCCGAAGGGAGCATCTGAAAACAAGTTCGTAGTAACAACTTTAGTCGTTCAGACCGCTGAAGCGGTTACTACGAACAAAACAACTGGGTGGTTTAGATGGCTGCAATCTTCAGGAACTTAATTCTGGACGACTACGAAACGAGGAACTCATTATGCGTTCAAGAACCTTTATCCTATTTATCCTGGTTTTAATCGCCTTAGGCGTGGTGATTGTATTAGCATTTGCCGGAGGCGGGTTAACTGCTTTGTTGGGTGGTGGGCAGGATGGAACCGCTGCGGTGACTGAAGGAGAAGATAGTGTTACCCCAGAAGGCAGCCAACCCCCCGGCCCTGTGCCAACAGCCACCCCTGAACCACCCCAATTTGTGTCAGTGGTAATTGCCAAAGTAGATATTCCGGTCGGTCAGATCATCCGTAGTGACTTAATTGAAGTTGAAGAGCGTCCAGCGAATAATGTGGCTCTGCAAGGACAGTACACATTCTCCAGTGTAGATGATTCACAGTTATTGGGACAAATTGTTAAGGTGAACATCCCTCGTGGTGAAGCTATTTTGCGCCCAATGCTGGCAATTAACCCAACAGATATTGCCGCCTTTGGTTCTGATTTAGGGTTATACGTGGATCGGGGGAAGGTGGCGGTTGCTTTTCCCATCAATGAGTTGACGGGGGCTGCTTTTGCCATGCGTCCTGGGGATTATGTGGACGTGATGATGAGTTTGAGCCTGGTTGAACTGGATCAGGAGTTTCATACCCCACTGTCAAATCTGACAGCGCGTGTGGACGAAACCGCACTACTGGAAGGAAGAGAGTTTGTTTTTGAGCCGATTTTACAAGGGCGGTTGCAGTTAATCGAAGAGTTGGAACTGGTGGCAGAAATTGTGCCAGGCAGCAAAGATGGTACAAGTTCGGCCGATATTGAACAATTACCCCGCCGCGTCACTCAATTGACAATTCAACAGGCAGAAGTTCTCTGGGTAGGCACCTGGCGCGATCCGCGTGAGTTGGAAAAAGCCCAGGAAGCCGCCGCAGAAGCGGCCGTTGTTGGGACTGGTACTGGCCCGCTGCCTACCCCCACCCCGCTGCCACAACGTTTTGAAACCAGACCTGATGTGGTGATTTTAAGTATGCCCGCCCAGGATGCCCTGGCCCTAAAATGGGCTTTGGAAGTTGGTATTAGAATTACCCTGGCCTTACGCGCCCCCGGAGACTTCACCGTTTACACAACCACCAGCGTCTCCTTACCTCAACTGGTAGAACAGGGTGGGGTGGTAGTGCCTCAACCGGGGCAATTTGGCCTGGAACCTTCGGTGGATGATGTGAAACCACCCAGTTTACCAGCCAACCCTCCACAAAACTAGCCTGGCTCTTTGGGGTTACAATTTTGTAAAGCGTGAAACGTGAGACGTGTTGACCACTCAATTACCGGAAAACTACAACGCATCAAACTATGAACGGCCGTCTGTTACGGTAGACGTTATTATCTTTTCCCTGGGAGACGATGACTTAAAGGTACTGCTGGTGAAGCGGAAGTACTCTCCCTATGCGGGTATGTGGGCGGTTCCGGGGGGGTTCATCCACCTGGATGAATCATTAGAAGCGGCGGCGGCCCGCGAACTAGAGGAAGAAACCGGGGTTGCCAATGTTTATATTGAGCAGCTATACACCTTTGGCGAACCGCGCCGCGACCCACGAACCAGGGTCATCACCGTTGCTTATTTTGCCCTGGTACCTTACGACGAAATTAAACACCGGCCGGGAGAAGAAACGGCCGAAACACGCTGGTTTTCCCTCTTTAACTTACCAGAACTGGCCTTTGACCACCGGGAAATTGTGGATTACGCCCTCACCCGCCTGCGATACAAACTGGAGTATTCGGCCGTTGGGTTCCAACTACTACCCGACGTTTTCACTCTCTCCGAATTACAAAGTGCCTACGAAATCATTTTGGGGGAAAAACTAGACAAACGAAACTTCCGCCGCAAAACTTTATTGGCCGGTGTTTTGGAAGAAACAGGCCGAAAAAAACAAGAGAGTGAAGGCCGCCCCGCCATGTTATACCGTTACCGCGAAGATGCGGTAGCCGAAGTAAAAACGAGGCGGCTGTTTCCGTAATAACCTGTTACCTCTTCAGAACAGCCTTCAAAGCCGCCAGCAACAACGTCACATTTTCTTTGCGGCTGTTAAAACCCATTAACCCAACTCGCCACACCTTCCCCGCCAGTTGCCCCAACCCCCCGGCAATCTCGATGTTGTAATCGCGCAGCAGAACACCTGCCACCGCCTTTGCATCTACCCCCTCAGGGACACACACCGTTGTCAGGCTGGGCAGGCGATAAACACGTTCCACATGGCATTCCAGCCCCATATCGGCTAACCCAGCCCACAGCAGTTCCGCGTTGGCCTGGTGCCGCGCCCAGCGGGCCTCCAGCCCCTCCTCCGCTACCAGGCGCAGGGCTTCCCGCAAACCATAATTCATGTTGATAGGGGCGGTGTGATGGTAAGTGCGCTCATTGCCCCAATACTTACTAACCAGCGTCATGTCCAGATACCAGTTAGCAACTTTGGATTGACGGCCGTTTAATTTCTCCACCGCTCGTGGCCCCAATGTCAACGGAGCCAGGCCGGGCGGACAACTCAGGCACTTTTGCGTGCCACTATACGCCATATCTACCTCCCAGGCATCCAGAAACAGCGGCACCCCGCCCAGACTGGTCACTGTGTCAATCAACAACAAACAGTCGTGAGCATGGCACAACGCCGCCACCCCCTCCAGTGGTTGCCGCGCTCCAGTGGAAGTCTCGGCATGAACCAGGCACAAAACGGCCGGTTTATACTGTTCTACTGCCGCCTGCAACTCCTCCAAACTAAACACCTGCCCCCAGGGTTTGTCCAGGCGATAAACCGTCGCCCCATACCGCCCGGCCATATCTACCAGGCGTTCACCAAAATACCCATTCACCCCAACCACCACCACATCCCCTGGCTCCACACTGTTGGCAACGGCCGCTTCCATGCCCGCGCTTCCCGTTCCACTCACCGGAACCGTCAACCGGTTGTCTGTTTGCCAGGCATAACGCAACAACTCCTGGGTTTCATTCATCAACTCCACAAATTTTGGATCCAGATGCCCCACCTGGCGCATCCCCATGGCCTGTAAAACACGGGGATGAGCGTTAGAAGGGCCTGGCCCTAGCAACAAACGAGGCGGCACATCTAACGGTGCCGTTTGAATACGGTGTGTGTTGTTAATTTCGTAATTCATATGTTTTACTTCCTGATGATATGAAGAAACCGAGTTTTTGAGGAAAAACTCGGTTTCATCTGGGTTAAGGGGTTGGAGTGGGTAAGATAATGGGAATGATGGGCAAAATGGGTTGTAACGTCACCACAATAATCGGCAAATCGGGGAAAATGAAAATTAAACCCTGATTCAAACAAGGATCGGGCAACGAAGCAGCTTCACGGCGGCCACACCAATCAAAATCATCGTTAAAGTTACCGTTAAACTGAGTGCCTTCGCCTTGAATGTAAAACGCTATCGAACCGCTAGACGCGCCACGGAGCCAATTGCCCGACAGAGTAGAACCAGAAGCCGTGCCGCTAATTTCCCCGGCACCATCGGCATAAACACCTTCCACTACTGCCCCGTGTTGCGTCAGGTTTACCACCCCGCACAAGTCACTGCTGCCGTTGCATTGGGTATTCCACTCCCCATACCAGGTGGCAACCCCACAAGGTGAAGGGTATAAATCACCCGAACGCACCCCACACCAACTATACGTTTTATTCCAATTTCCCTGCCAAAAAGCCCCATCTGGCGAAATCCAGAAATCTACCGTGCCATTTTCGCCGCCGTATGTCCAGGTGCCTGTCAGCCGATCTTCTTCCAGAATGCCCACCAGAGTGCCAGCCCCGTCGGCAAACGTGCCGGAGACGGTGGTGGTGCCTTCGGTGTGAGCCAGAGAGACCAGGCCACAGGGCAGATAATCACATTGGGAGTCCCAGACCCCGTTCCACAAACCACCCGGCAAAGGGGTTAAGGTAGGGGTGGCGGTGGCGGCAGGCGTGGGGGTGGCGGTCATGGGAACGGCCGTTGCTGTGTTCGTCGCGGTTCCAGTTGGCGGAGAGGTGGCGGTGGGTGGCAACAAGGGGTCGCCGCCGGTGGCAATCTCAATCGCATCCGTCATCCCGTCCTTGTCGGTGTCCGGGTCTTTGGGCGAGGTTTTATGCACATTGACCTCGTCTCCATCCGTCAAAGTATCGTTGTCACTGTCCCGGTTTTTGGGATCTGTGCCGTACTGGTTCACCTCTTCCCCATCCGAAAGACCATCTTCATCCGTGTCGGGTTTGGCCGGGTCTGTGCCAGCCGTTGTTTCCTGGTTATTGCTCAAACCATCCCCATCATCATCCCCGGCCGCCTGGGCAGTGAGGGCCAGCGCGGTGGCGGTAACAGCAGAAGATTCATTGGCCTGGCGTGTGCCCTCAGCAACGGCCGTTATAACAGCTTCATACGTGGCAGTCATGGCTTGTTGGGCAGACGCAATTTCGTCCTGACGGCTCATCAAAGATTGCAACAAAATAGCTCCACCAATACAGAGCAGCAGCAACAACACCCCGGCCACCGGCATCACCCAGGAAGGAATGACAGGGGTAACTTCCAACTGCCCCGACAGGGATTGTTGCTCCTTGCCACCCGCAACAACCATTTCAAAGTTCAACGTTTGTGAACGGCCGAAATAAGGTCGTTTTTTGGGAGCTACCTCAAAATCGGCCGTGCCCGATTGCCCGGCCGCCACCTGCACCCGCTTCACCCGTTCACCAAATTGAATCGCTTCCCCCGGATCCCGCCCTGTCACGGTAAAGGTAGAGTCGGCATTCCCTTCATTCCGCACCAAAATGCGGCACAACCCGTGATTTTTTAGCTGTTTGGGGCGCATATCGGCAACAAAACGCTCAAAGGGGTGAATCGTGACCACGCCGGAAACGGCCGCCGTATCTTGGGCATTGGTGCGAGATGTCACCACCAGGCGATAAGGATATTGCCCCGATTTAGCACTGCTATCTTGCGGCGGGTGAATAACAACCGGCAGGGAGCCGCGTGTTCCGGGCATCAATTGAATGGCATCGGTTGGTGCCGTCACCCAGGTCTTATCCAACCCATCCACCCGCACCGAAAAATGCTCCACAATCGGCCCCTGGTTAAAAAACTCCACCTGCAAATTGGCCCGCCCCCCGGCCGCTACTTCGGGGTTGGTGGGGGTAATGATTAAACTCAGTTGGCCGGTGCTGCTGTGAATTTGGGAGCCGCCAACCGGGGTTTGGGTAGCCTGATAGGTCAACGCCCCAGGTTGTGTGGACGACGGCCGACTGGCAGGTTGCCATTTGAGGAAAAAGGGGCCAATTTGTAACGTCTGGCTGGGCAGCCAGGGTTCTGGCACATCGGGCAACAGGCGGCTACTGTCCATCAGCGTGCCGTTGGTGCTACCCAGGTCTACAATGCGCCAGCCAGTAGCGGTGCGCTCCAGCCGCGCATGTTTACGCGAAACACCATCCCCTTCCAGAACCAGGTCGTTGTCTTTGCCCCGGCCGATGGTCAATGTGGGTTTGTCCAGGTTGACCAGTTTGGGCGGCTGTCCCTGGCGGGCAATGGTCAGGCGGTCTATGTTGCCCAAAGCCGTTACATCGGCAGCAAATTGGCTGGGCATTGGCAGGTCTTCTATCTCTTGCAGGCGTGTGACCATGCTGACCACCTGGCCTTGAACGGCCGTTGCGAACACCGTCACATCTTTGTCTGTCAATCCCTGGGCAGCCTGGCGTAACGCCAGGGCAAATGCTTCGGCCGTCTGGTAACGGTCTTCTGGTTTTTTGGCTAATGCCTTCAAAATCACCTGCTCCAACGCAGTTGGGACACCGGGTTGAATCTGGCGTGGTTCGGGTGGCATTTCATTCAGGTGTTTTAATACGGCTTCGGTAGGGGTTTTAATGTCAAACGGCAGGCGACCCGTTGCCAGTTGGTACAACACCACCCCCAGAGAGTAGATGTCAGAACGGCCGTCTACCGGTTTTGCCAATGCCTGTTCCGGTGACATATAGGGTAATGTCCCCATAAACGTGCCGGACTGGGTTTCCACTCCCCCCTCTACCATCTTTGCTAACCCAAAATCTGTCACCACCGAGCGCAACGGTGGTTCACCAGGGCGTTCGGGCTGATCCAGCTTTTTGATAAGGATATTATCCGGTTTGATGTCGCGGTGAACCACCCCCTGGCGATGGGCATACCCCAAAGCGTCGGCTACCTGGGCCATGATAGCGGCCGTTTCATTCAACTTCATCACCTGTTGCCGTTGAATCAGTTGTTTGATGTAAGCTCCCAGGCTTAAACCACGCACAAACTCCATCACAATGTACAGAAGCCCCTGTTTATTCTCAAAATTAAAAACCACCACAATAGACGGGTGGCTCAAACGGGCAATAGCCTGGGCTTCTTGCATAAAACGTTGCTGAAATTGTGACTGGGTGGCAAACTGGCGGTGCATCACCTTGAGAGCAACATACCGTGCCAGGTTGACATCAAATGCCCGATACACCGACCCCATGCCGCCCTCGCCCAGCAACGCCTCAATCCGATACTGTTCAATTTGTTTTCCAAGTAAGTTATCCATAGATTTTCCGTGTCGCGTGAAAACGTGAAACGTGAAACGTGACCAGCCTACAACCTGTCACGTTTCACGATTTTTAAGGAATGATAACAGAAAAAGGGTTGTCTGGCAGCAGTTTTACGGCCGCCAAAGGGGGTTCTGGTAAGGTATTGCGCTTTGGTGCAGGGGCAGGAACCCAGAACCATCTGCATTCACCAGGTAGAGACCACTGTCATCGGCCGTTATTGCCAGTTGTAAACCATCGGGCGACCAATCGTAATCTGTTTCCGACAGGCTATTGTTGGTTAGCCGCACCAACCCGGAGCCATCGCTGTTAAGGCGATACAGTTCAACCAGGCCATCCCGGTCGGAGAGGAAGGCAAATTGTGAACCATTGGGTGACCAGCGGGGTAATTGGTCGTCGGCCGGGTGGTTGGTCAGATTGGTTTGCCCGGAGCCATCCCGGCTCATGACAAAAATGTCGCGGGTGAAACCACCAGAAGCAGCCGGAACCCCTGAGGTGAAAAGAATACGCCCACCATCGGGTGACCAGGCCGGGGCACTGTCGTCTCCATCGTTGTTAGACAGGTTCACCAGACCAGAACCATCTGGGTTGACGGCAAAAATCTCTATATCTTCTTCCTCAAAAGAGTCGCGGACAAAAAGAATTTGCCCGCCATCTGGTGACCAAGTCGGGCTGTAATCATACAAACTACCGTTTGTCAGGGGTTGTAAATTACTACCATCTGCATTCACGACATAAATATGGGAATAATACTCAATCTCTGCCACAGCAAAGGTAATCCGTCCACCATCGGGTGACCAGGAAAGCCCAGATACATCCATATTGGTTGTTAATGGGATTGGGTTTGAGCCATCACTGTTCATCACAAACAGGTTGTTAGAGCCATTCCGATTGGAAACAAAAGCGATCCGCCCGCCGTCGGGTGCCCAGGCAAAAAGGCGTTCGTCGGCTCCGTTGTTGGTGAGGTTGAGCAGACCAGAACCGTCTGCCAGGATGCGGTAAATCTCGTAGTTGCCGTTGATGGTGCTGGCAAAGGTGAGTTCGGACAGTCCGGGGGCTACCGTTAATGTGACCAGGGCGGGGGCGGAAACGGCCGTTCCGTCATTGGCGTGATAGGTGAAGCTGTCGCTGCCAGAAAACCCTGTATTGGGTGTGTAAACAAACGTCCCATCCGGGTTTAAGGTCAAGTTGCCGTTGTCGGTGGGGTCTTCCAGTTCGGCCGTAATGGCCCCACTATCCACATCATAATCATTCAGCAATACCGAGCCGTTGAGTGTTTCGCCTTGAGCCAGGTTGAAGGAATCGGCCGTTGCCACTGGTGCGTCGTTGGTCCCCCCCACCGTAATAATCACGGTGGTGACATTGGAGTTGCTCACCCCGTCGGTAGCGTGGTATGTAAATGTATCGCTACCAAAAAAGTTCAGGTTGGGGGTATACAAAAATGTCCCGTTGTTATTCAAGCTAACCGTGCCGTTTTCCGGGGGGTTATCCAGAAAAACACTCAATAAGGGGCTATCTACGTCTGCATCGTTGCCCAATACGTTGAAGGTCGGGTTATTGAGGGGGACATCCTCGGCGGTGCTAAAGCGGTCGTCGGCCGCAACGGGGCCATCATTGGCGGCATTCACCGTAATGACGACGGTGGTGCTGGCAGAATTTTTGTTGCCATCGCTGGTGTGGTAGGTGAACACATCGGTACCGCTAAAGTTGCTGCGCGGGGTGTATAAAAATGTGCCATTGGCATTCAGGCTAAGGCTGCCGTTGCTGGGGTTGTTGTCGAGAACGGCCGTTAATGGGCCACCAATCGTATCACTATCATTGTTTAAGACACTGGCTCCACTCAAGGGCACATCTTCGGCCGTTGCATACGTATCAGCATTTGCCACAGGTGGCGGGTTCACCGTTGGGGATGGGGCCACGGTGGCGGTGGGGGCCGGTGTGGTGGTGGCTGCCAGGGGAATGGTGTAACTACAGGTGGTAATCACCAGGGTATTGGCTGATGGGGTGGCAGTGGGAGCCGGGGTGCCAGAAGCCGAGGGGGTTGGGGTGGCGGTGTTGGCGATAATGGCTTGAATTTGCCCATCGGACAGACCACACGGGCCAACGACCACAATGACGTTGTTATTGTTGGTGACAGAGATTTCGTTTCCCGGCGCAGCGGCGGTACCTGTGAGAACGGCCGTTGCCACCACAGCGGGGGGTGTTCCAGCCGCGTCTTCCCCGGCCGCATCGCCGGGTGTTTCGCCAGCCTGGCCTTCCCCATCCGCCCCTGCTGCGTCTTCTCCACCCGTTTCATCCACCTGGGCAGATGGAGAGGGTGTTGCGGCACCCTCTGCCCCATCCCCACCCAGCAGCGACCACAAAACGGCCGCCCCTAGACAC
>CAZPEJ010000035.1:0-17502 GCA_964585465.1 uncultured Ardenticatenaceae bacterium | reverse complement strand
CGTTTTTGAAGAGTGGGTATTATTGCAGCGAGAACGGCTGCATCTGTTGGTTATTGAATTGTTGCACCGCCTGGGTCATGAAGCCTTAACACACCACCAGTATGACCAGGGTATTGTTTATGCCCGCCGCATTCTGGCCCTGGATAATTGGCGCGAAGAAACACACCGCCTGTTAATGCAGTTGTTATTTTTGAACGGCCGTCGTAGCGACGCATTAACCCAGTTTGAAACCTGCCGCCGCCTGTTGGCCGAAAACCTGGGTCTCTCCCCAACGGCCGAAACCATTACCTTGTATGAGACCATTAAACAGGATCACCGTTTACCCATTTCACAAACCATACCCCACCGACTACCGATCATTGCGGCTTCGTTTGTGGGGCGCGAAACAGAACTAGCACAACTCTCCCAACTACTGGCACAGCCAGACGGCCGTTTAATCACCATTTTAGGGCCGGGAGGGGTGGGAAAGTCGAGGCTGGCAATAGAAACGGCCGTGCGCCATCTGGGGGATAACCGGTTTCGGGATGGCATCTTTTTTGTTCCCCTGGCCGATGTGCCACCCGGAGGCGACATAGTGCCCGTGCTGGCAGAAGCCATTGGCCTGCCACTAAACCCAACTACCAACCCAGAAACCCAACTACTGCAACAGTTACGGTCACGCCATCTGTTGCTGATATTAGACAACTTTGAACATTTGCTGCCTCAGGTTGACCTGGTATCTCGTTTAATAACCCTGCCTCACTTATTTGTGTTGGTTACATCGCGGGAACGGCTTAATTTGTACGAGGAGTGGTTGATGGAGGTGAGTGGGTTGCCCCTGCCGCCAGAGTCAGTATCGGATTGGGCTGTTTATGATGCGCCGCAGCTATTTATTCAGCGAGCGCAGCGGGTGTATTTGGGGTTTAACAGTGCAGCCGAACGGGTAGCCATTCAACATATTTGTCGGCTGGTGGCGGGGTGGCCTCTGGCGTTGGAGTTGGCTGCTGCCTGGGTGCGAACTATCCCTTGCCGGGAAATTGCCCTGAGTCTGGAAAAGAGCTTATTGCTTTTGTCCAGCGACCTGCGAAATGTGCCAGAACGACAGCGCAGTTTGTGGGCAACGGTGAATACGTCGTGGCAACTGCTGGATAAAATAGAACAATATGTTTTGGCCCGGCTGGCGGTTTTTCGTGGTGGGTTTGACGGAGAAGCGGTGGCGACCATTGCGGCCGGGTCATTACGCCAGCTTTCCACCCTGGTGGACAAATCATTGGTGCAACGGCAACCAGACGGCCGTTATCAATTGCACGAGGTGATCCGTTCTTTTGCGGTTATTCAGTTGAGTGCGGCTGAGTGGCAACAGGTGCGGGCTGATCACGCCCGTTATTATGCCCACTTCTTGCTGGCGCAGGGCGACAAAAGTAATGGGCCAGCCGCAGAAACAATTTTTCAGCAAACAGCATGGGAAGTGGAAAACGGCCGTTTTGCCTGGTTATGGGGGATAGAGCAGTTGCCAGATGAAGAAACCACCCACCTCTTACAACAATCACTGCCACACCTCTCCCACTTCTATCTGCGGCGTGGGCGTTCGCACGAGGCAGCTAACTGGCTCAATGAAACATTGCATCGGGTTGCCACCATAGAACCCATTCCACCCCTGCGCCGTTTAACAGCCTATTTACACCATCAGTTGGCAAAACAGGAAGAGGCTCTGGGGCAATATCACCAGGCACAAGAACGGTTGTTAAATTGTTTGCCTTTGTTGGAAAGGGAGGGGGAAGCAGGGATAGCGGCAGATGCCTGGGAGATTTTGGGGCGCACCCAACGCCAATTGGGGGATATGGCCGCAGCTGAGGCATCTTTTCAACACAGTCTGGTTTTGCACCGTTCCACAAACCATCCATTGTTTGCGGCCGGGGTGCTGAATAGTTTAGGGGTATTGTGCAAAAATAACGGCCGTTATGCGGAAGCCATCTCTTATTACACCGAAAGTCTGGCAATTTTTCGTCAATGGGGGGAGCGGTCGGGAGTAGCGGTTAGTTTAATTAACCTGGGCAACATTGCCAATGTGCAGGGCAATTATGCCTATGCCCGTGCCTGTTATGAGGAGAGTTATGAACTGGCAGTAGCGGCGGAAAATCGTTCGCAGATGGCTATCAATCAATTGAACCTGGGAAGTGTGGCACGGGCTACGGGGGACGTGGTGAATGCAGAAAAGTGGTATCGCCTGAGTCTGGGTTTGGGCCAACAGATGCAAGGAAAATTGATTGTAGCGGCAGCATTGGATGGGTTGGGGCGAACTTTTTTGTTGAAAGGAGACATAGAAGCAGCACGGGAACAGTTGCGGTTGGCGTTGGAAACGGCCGTTTCCTTGCAAGCCCAGAACATGGTATTGGTTGTGTTAGCTTCTATTGGGCAACTTTTTCAACTCGCCCGGCAAACAGATGGGCAAACGCTGTTGCAAATGGTCATAAACCACCCTAATACGCCACATTATGTCAAGGACGAAATAACAACCTTTGTTACCCAGCAAGGGATCCACCTGGTACCAGCAGAAACAGATTTTTTAACATTAGATGAAGCCATCGAACTGGTCATGAAGCAGTGGTAGTTACAGCAACTTGTGACATAGTACCACCTCGTTTTAGGTTTTGCCTTATTTCCATAGTTATGGCTTTATGTCAAATGAGTATGCAATCGCCCTAACCCACCAGAGAAAAATGCTTGACACCGAACACCTGTTCGTGTATACTCCAGAACAAATGAGCGTATTTTGCTTTCTACTTAACACAACATTTATACTGCATAAGGTCATCAATTGACATTCTGCTGAAAGGGATTAGAGGTTGGAGATTAGAGATTTGCCAATCCCCAATCTCCAATCTCACAATAAAAATGTCAGTTTATACCCCTGTGAATATAGTTGGTTAGGGAGTTATTAATTATGAGTGAAGAAAAGGCTTTATCCTACCGACAAAAGGGTATTTTGGATTTTATCTACAACTACGGCCATGAACATGGTCGCCCACCTACCATCCGTGAAATTGGCAAGGAGGTGAAAATTACCTCCACTTCGGTGGTGAACTACAATCTCTCTTGCCTGGAAAAGAAAGGGCTGTTGGAACGTGAGGCGGATGTTTCGCGTGGGTTGCGCCTTAGCGACCATGCCCTGCAAAAGTTTTACCAGATTAGTTCACAATTGGCGCGGTTGGTGCGGGTGCCGATGTTAGGCATTATTAAAGCTGGTTTGCCCATTGATGTGGGAAATGGGGATTTTTCTACCTTTGATGAAGGGGATGCCATTGAGCTAAGTGCCTCCATGTTGCCTGGCAAACAAAAGGATTTGTTTGCACTGCGCGTCAGTGGGGACTCGATGATTGACGCGATGGTCAACGATGGCGACATTGTGATCTTGAAAAAACAGGAAACAGCCCGCAATGGAGAAATGGTGGCAGTTTGGGTGACCCCTGAGGGCACGACTTTGAAGTATTTCCACCATGAAGGGGAACGGGTGCGCCTGCAACCAGCCAACCCTACCATGGATCCTATTTATGTCAAACCATCTGATGTGCAGGTGCAAGGCAAAGTGATGATGGTTTTGCGGCAAACGGCTGCGTAAGTAGATGAGGTGAGATATTAAAAAAGGACGGCCGTTTTGCCGTCTTTTTTTGTATATTCAAACAGAACATCCGTTCGATTCGAGGGGAAAGATGGCAGACAAACGGCGTGTGCAACAGGAGCAGCGCATCAAACACCAGTTGGAAATTCAATCTCGCCAGATCGAGCAGGTGATGGAGCGTCATGAAATGACCGCACAAGTAGCAGGGGGTACCGTTCGCTCACGACAGGTGAGTTTTGATCTACAGACACCCGTTAAGGCCGGGTTAGACCGTTTGCGAACGCTAACGGATGAGTTGATTACGGCCTTGCGGGCGACGGATGTGCGGGTGAGCAAGGAGGATGGGGTATGGCGGCTGCATGTGACTCGTGCAGAGGAGCCACCTGTGGGGTTGTTAGATTTGATGTCGGTGATTGAGGAGGTGCCACCGGTAACGGCCGTTTTAGGGCTGGCCGAAGATGGTAGTCCGATATTACTAGACTTCTCCACCCCCGAAATTACCCATGTGTTGATTTCTGGCACCACTGCTGCCGGAAAAACGTCCCTCTTAAAAACCATCGCCGTCTCCCTGGCCTGCCAAAACCGGCAATCTCAGCTGCAATTGCTCATTTTGGGCAACGATTTGGTAGAGCTAAAACCGTTGAGTTATCTCCCCCATGTTTTAGCACCCGTTATTCACCAACCAGAAGCGGCGACAGAGGCTTTGCACAGTTTAGCCAAAGAAATGGCTTACCGTCTGGAGCAACAGGTAGCAACCCCTACCATCATTGTGTGTATGGATGATGCAGATGTGTTGCTAGAAGCTGGCGGGAAGGAGTTGGGCGAAAGTGTAACCCGATTAGCCCAGCGGGGGGACAAGGCAGGCATTCACTTAATTTTGAGTACTCGTCAGCCAGGTGATACTGCCTTCAGCAGCTTGCTCAAGGCAAATTTACCCCTGCGGTTGGTGGGGCAAACAGAGGATGCCCCAGAAGCACAAATCGCTACAGGCATTCAAGGCACACAAGCAGAGTATCTCTTGGGGCAAGGGGATTTTTTGGCAGTGGTTGGGGAAGAGACGACCCACTTCCAGGTGGCTTTCCTGAGTGATTACGATGTGCATTTATTGGTAGAAAAGCTGCAACGGCAGAAACAACCCGCCTTGCTGGCACAGCCGTTTGCTCTTCCCACTGCCCTGGCGGGGGATGGGGTAGATGATCGGAGTTTTTCGTTTAATGGGGAGTTGGTGGCGTGGGAGGATTTTGAAGAATAGTTGCGAGGAGGCAAACAATGAATAGTGGCATGTTATGGTTAGATGATGACAAACACCGGCCGTTTGAGGAAAAGGTACGCCGGGCAGCAGTGTATTACCGGGAAAAATACGGCCGTTCGCCGGAATTGTGCCGGGTCAACCCGGCGATGATTAAAGAAAAGCTCAAAATTGGGAAAATTGAGATAGAGCCAATGAAAACGGTGTTACCCCATCATTTCTGGTTGGGCACGAAACCAACCACACATTAACGGTATGCTCAAACGGCGGCAATTTCCAAAATTGCCGCCGTTTTTTGTTAATTAACCGCCCGCATAAACACCGACCGGCCAGTTCCTTCAATTAAAATCATCTCTGCGTCATAGGAACGGCCGTTGGCAAATTGAATCCGCCTTTTTGTTTGAACCTGCTCCCCTCCCGATTGGGTAATAAAGTTAATTGTCTCCGCGTGGGTAATGTGATCGGTCAATAATTCGCCAGCAGGTTTGGCTTGTGTCACCCCAAAGAGCGACCGGGCCATGGCATTTAACATCACCAACCGATATTTATCATCCACCACAATCATCACATCATCATCTTGATCCAACATCGCCCCCAATAGGGAACGCTCCTGGTCAATTTGCCGGTAGATGTTGGCATTATTGATGGCGATGGTGGCATAACCACCCAACGCAGAAAGGGCGCGGGTATCGTTGCTATCAAAAGAGGTTTCTTTGTGTTTGTTGGTCACACCCAAAACCCCAATTGGTTTGTTCTGCAAAATCAGGGGGACATAGATGAGCGATTTGACCAGTAACGCGGTATGGGTACGTTTCCATTGGGAGTCGTTGCCAATGGCAATGGCACGTTTGGTTTGTAACACTTTGCCAGCCAGGCTATCACTCACTCGTTTTCGCATGGATTGGGCTTTGCTGTCCAGGTTTTTGGCGGCGCGTACATATAATTCGCCCTGTTCTTCATCCAGTAACATAAGCGAACCTTCTTCGGCCCCCACCACATAAACGGCCGCTTCCACCACCCGCTGCAACACATCTTCCAGGTCTAAGGTAGAAGCCACCGATTTTCCCACTCCATACAATACATTGAGTTCCTGAGCGCGTCGCTGTAGCTGGGAGTTGCTTTCCATTAACTGCTGTACCAGTTGGTCACGTTCGCGCTGCAAACGGCTTTCGCGCAAGGCCCGGTCTACGGATTCGCTAATTTCATCTGCGTCAAATGGTTTGATGACATAATCTCGAATGCCCAGGCGGAATGCAGCAACGGCCGTTTCTTCTGAACCATGTGCGGTTGCCAAAATAGCAGGAATTTCGATGCCCCGTTCTTTTAGCTTCTCCAACACCTCCAACCCGGTCAGGCGAGGCATTTGTTGATCCACAATCATCAAGTCCGGTTCTTTGGCAATCGCCATTTCCAGACCCATGAGGCCATTAGAAGCTGTCAGGACTTCAAATCCTTTTGGTTTTAGAATATATTCTGACAAGAAATCCCGAATTTCTTGTGCATCGTCAATGATCAGGACACGTTCGTACATGGAAGACCTTTTTGGGTTGGGTAAATTTAGCCTCTATATTACTACTCGCCCGATAAGCTGGCAACTAAGTAGTAGATACTTGTCACACTTTCAGCCATGAGATAGGATGATTCCGTGCAAAAACTTAACCGACTCTTACTTTTTTTCCTATTTCTTATCAGTTGCCAACGGACAGAATCGGTAACAGTGGTGGTAACAGAAGTGGTAGAAGTAGAAGGAACACGCGAAGTGATCACCCGTTTGGTGGAACAAACTGTCACCGTACCCATCACTACTACCCCACTGCCGCCTATTCAACTACCAGTTGTACTTGACCTGGGGATGGTTGGCAAATTTCCCAACATTGACCCGCAACAGACAGATAGCCTGGAAGGTATTGACCTGATAGAAAATTTGTTTGCCGGGTTAACCAATTACAACCATGTTACCAACACAGTAGAGCCAGAACTGGCAAAATCGTGGGAAGTGAGCGAAAACGGCCGAATCTGGACATTCCATTTACGGGATGATATTTATTGGCTCAAACCCGCTACCCGTTCCCCACCAGCCAACGAGTTATGGGCGGGTGAGCCGGTGCGTCCAGTCATTGCCGCAGATGCCGTCTATGCCATTCAACGGGCCTGCAACCGCAACACCGGCACCCCCGATGTACTCATCTTTTTCTTCATTGAAGGGTGCGAAGCGGTTTACCAGGTGGCTGACCCCACGCCGGTGCAATTAGCCACCGTTGGAGCGGTGGCCCTGGATGATGTAACGTTACAGATCACGCTGCGAGAACCCGCCAGTTCCTTTCTCACCATCACCAGTTTATGGGTATTTGCCCCTGTGCCCAGTGAGTTGTTGCAAGAGTTTGAGTCTGATTGGCAGTCGGCCGAAAACCTCTATACCAGCGGCCCTTTCCTGTTAACACCCGCCAGCGTCATCGAAGAAACGGCCGATCTCAACCGCGCCATCCTGCACCACAACGAATTATGGCCCATCCCGCTTCGTGGCAATGTGGAAATTGTCAACATCGCCTTCTTGGAAGATGAGGAAGCTATTCTGGAACTGTGGCAAGATAAAGCAGTAGACATCTCTCCGTTGCCATTGGTTGAAGATGACCTGGAAGATTTTATTGGCGAAAACCCCGAAAATATCGCGTTGGTGAGTAACCAGACCACCTTTTATCTGGCGTTTAACTTCAACAGCCCCCTCTTTAACAATGCAGCCATTCGCCTGGCTTTTAGTGCAGCCATTGACCGCCAACGGCTGGTAGCAGAAATTTATGGGGGACAGGCCCTGCCGATGCGCCATTTAACCCCCCCCGGTATCTTGGGGGCACCCCCCATCAACGAGGTGGGGGTGGGGTATAACCCTGATCTGGCGCGACAACTCATCGCCAATAGTCAATACCGGGATTGTAAATTGATTCCTGCTTTCACGTTTCTGGTTAGTTCACTCGACCTATCGTTGCGTCAGGCGGAGTTGATTCGGGATATGTGGGTTGAGGAACTTGATTGCGCGAAAGAGCAAATTACCATCGCCCAGGTGCAGTTTGGCACGTTGCTGGCAAATACACGCCCAGATGCCAATAATCGGCCCGATTTGTGGGAGTTGGGCTGGGCTTCCTTCTATCCCGATGCCCAAAACTGGTTAGGGGATTTGTTGCATTGCACTCAGGGGGAAAATCGGCAAAATCGGCCCTGTTCGGAGGTGGATGGCCTGTTGGCGCAGGCTGGAACAACGATGGATACGGCCGAACGTTATGACCTCTACCGACAGGCAGAAAATCTGTTTTTTAATGAAAATGGTTTGATTCCGTTGGTTCCCCTATATGTGCGGGCAGATTACCTGGCTGTGCAGACTTGGGTGCAGGATTATACCCCGGCTTTGTTTGGCGGGGAGCAGTATGACACGTACCAAGTGGTGGCGGATTTGAAAAAGTTGGAGCGTGAGCGATAAAAGATGGAGTTGTTTATTCAAGAGGCGGCGCAGTTTGGGATTCGTTTGGGGGAGGTGGCGGTTGAGCAGTTTGCCCGGTATCAGGCGTTGCTGATGGACTGGAATGAACGGATGAATTTAACGGCCGTTTCCCAGCCCCGCCAGATTCAACAACGCCACTTTCTTGATTCTCTCACCTGTGCAACAGTCATGGGGGAGCTAAACGGCCGTTTGGTGATAGATGTTGGCAGTGGGGCGGGTTTTCCGGGGCTGCCGCTCAAAATTATTTATCCAGAGATGCGGCTGGTCTTGGTGGAAAGTATTGGCAAAAAAGCCCAATTCCTTGAGGCGGTGATCACGGCGTTGGGCCTATCTGATGTGCAGGTGGTTACGGAGCGGGCAGAAACCCTGGGGCAAACGGACGGGCACCGTGAACAGTATGATTGGGCTGTGGCGCGGGCTGTGGCGGAATTGCGAGTTTTGGCAGAGTATTTGTTGCCCTTGTGCCGTGTGGGTGGCAACATGTTGGCGCAAAAGGGGGAAAAGGCGGTGGCAGAAACGGCCGTTGCCACCTCCGGCATCCAATTGTTAGGGGGGGGTCAGCCACATCTGCACCCCATTCACCTGCTCGACCGCGACGAAACTCATTACCTGGTGGTTATCCCCAAAACAGGCAAAACGCCCCTGTCCTACCCCCGGCGAGTGGGTGTGCCCGCAAAACGGCCGTTGTAAAAACCGCCACCATTAAAGCCGTAACGGCGAACGATTGATTTGGGTGCGATACAAAAAGGGTGGCGGCGAAATACCTTTTAACGCCACCGGGCCAAACTTTTGGAACGGAATAGCTTGTAACAAATTGGGAACCGCTTGTTGCAAATTTCTGTAAACCAGTTCTGAAATGATAATTTGCCCATCTTCCGCCAGATCCACCAGGCGGCTGGCTGTGTTCATGGGTTCACCTACCATACGAAAACTCATGCGCGACTCGGCCCCCACATTCCCCACCACCACATTACCCATATCCAGCCCAATCCCCAGCCCCAGTTCGGTGCCAATCAGTTGGTGCCATGCCTGACGGAAGTAGTTAAAACGCTCTTGCATCGCAACGGCCGTTTGTAAAGCCCGAAATGTGGCATCTGGCTGATCAAACGGGGCATTAAACCCCACCAAAATTTGATCCCCTGTCAATTCAAAAATTGTCCCCTCATTGTCCACCGCAATATCCATCATCACCGTAAAAAACTCATTGAGCTGGTCAATGGCTTCGTTTGGCTCCATTTTGGTGATCATGCCCCCTGTCCAGTTGCGTAAATCAGCAAACATTACGACGGCTTGCCGTCTTTCGCGCCGTTTCAACAGCCCAGGATCATAAGAAAGCACATGGTTCACCAACCGTTCCCCCATGTAGCGGGAAAATGTTTCCTTCACCAGTTGTTTCTCGTGTCGCTCTTGAGACAGGCGCATTTTTTCCATTTCTTTGAACTGGGTGACATCTTGCATTACAGCTGCAAACCCCACTTCCTGGATGGGAGAAATACTGGCATACAAGGTTTTGCCATTTCCCAGGCTCACCTCTTCGGGGGTATCCCGAACGGTGGCTTTTTCAAATATGGGGATGAGTACCTGCAATGCGGGAATATCGCGGATAGATTGATCAGTTACCTCTGCGGCGGTGAGACCAAAGAGGTGTTCCGCAGCCTGGTTAAACAGTGAAACACGCCAGCTTTCATCGGTGGTGAGAATGGCATCGGTAGATTGGGAAAGGATCGCTTCTAGTTTGTGCCGTTCTTCGCTGATCTGGTTGAAGAGTGAGGCGTTTTCAATAGAGGCCGTAACAGAGACACTGATAATTTCTAATAAAGCCAGATGTTCCCGCTTAAAATAACCCACTTTGGGGTGATTCAAAATCAACACCCCGACAGTTCGCTGCAAACTAGACAACGGCACCCCAATGGCCGAGCCAGTCTCGTCTAAATCGTCTGGCAAGGTAATCCAACGGCTATCCTGGCGAATGTCCTCGATAATATCACCCCGTTTGTTCCGCACCAGCCAGCCGCCCAACCCGCGATTCATGACTTCATTGGTAACGTGATCGCTGATGACGACTGGGGAGCCAGCCCGGATGAGGAATTTGTGGTTGACCTGGCCCGTTTCGTCTAACAACATGATGTTGCCTTTGGTAGCACCAACGGCCGTTTGTGTTTGGGCAATAATGTCAGCCATCATTCGCTGCATATCCAGCTGGTTGCCAATGGCATGGCTGATATTGTTGAGCAGTTGCAGTCGGTTCCGTTCCTCTTCCAACCGTACCCGCGCCCGTTTCAGTTGAATCAATGTGCGAACCCGCACCAACAGCTCCTCGCGCACATGGGGACGGGAGAGAAATTCATCTGCGCCAGCCGCAATCCCTTCGATGCGATAATGCACTTCGCGCAAAGCTGTCACCATAATAATGGGAATGAGATGGGTATGAGGGTCTTGTTTGAGCCGTTTACACACCTCAAAACCATCTAAGTCTGGCATCATAACATCCAGCAAGATGATGTCAGGGTCGTGTTCACGAGCCATCTCCAGACCTTGTTTCCCCCCTGTGGCCTGAATGACGCGATACCCTTCTAATCCTAATTGGGAACTCAACAAAGCACGGTTTTCAGGTTGATCATCTACGACCAAAACGGTCGAAGTAGCGGCTGTTGGGTCTTTGGGCTTTTTGGCGGTTACACTAATCATGATTGGTAGGTAGGTTCCATTTGAATACGGCCGTTCTCCACACTCATGCTGGTGACATGGCGCAGAAAATCGGCCGTAAACATCCCAGGCTCTGTGGCGGTGACAATGGCCTGGGTAGACTTCTGAATATAAGCTAATAACAAAGCACGCCGATGCTCATCTAACTCGGCAACCACTTCGTCCAGTAATAATATCGGTGTTTCGTCGCTTTTGGCAGCCATCCAGTTGATTTCGGCCAGTTTAAGGGCCAGCAGCGCGCTTCGTTGTTGGCCGCGAGAGCCATACGCATTCAAAGAACGGCCGTTAATATGGAATGTCCAATCATCCCGGTGAGGGCCGGTGGTTGTCATACCCCGTGTCATGTCAATAGATTGGGCAGTTTGCATGGCTGCCGAGAAACGCCCGGCAATCGCCTCCAGATTATTTTGATTTTCGTGCAGCCACTCCCCCCAAACTTCTGGAGTTGTAGCCAACTGGTCAGTTGTCATACTACTGTTGAACAGACGCGGCAGGTAAGAAAGGCGAATGGTCTCTTGACCTTTTGTGAGTTCTTCGTAATGAATCCGTTGCGCCTCGCGGGCAATTTCTGCCATAAAAAGCGCACGGCGGGCAAAAAGCTGGCTACCCAATGTTACCAGCTTCTCGCTAAAAATAGGCAAAACATCTTTTCGGCCGTTTCCTTCTGCCAGTTGACGCAATAATGCGTTCCGTTGCTCTAAAACTTTATTGTAATGGGATAGTGTATGACAGTAAAGAGGATCAATCTGGCACAGGGTAATATCCAGATAACGTCGGCGTTCGCTGGGGGTGCCGGTGATGAGGTGCATGTCCTGGGGCACAAACAAAACCACTCGCAAGGTGCCCAATACATCCATCAAACGCACTTTGCGCCGATCTACCAACACTTCGCGGCGAAAACTCCGTTGACCATTTGCCAGGGAGAGGTTTTTTTCTAAAATGAGCCGCATTTCAATCTGGCGTTTGCTGCCTGCCCCCACGATATTTGCCACCAGGCGACCCACAACCACCGGGTCGTCTAACTGGGAAGCCGCCCAATTGATGAGTTGGGAATCTTGTTCGGCATGTGGCGAACGGGTGGTAGCCAGGTAATAAATGGCTTCCAGCAGGTTGGTTTTGCCCTGGGCATTGTTGCCATGCAGCAAGGTGGTACCTGACGGCAGGTCTAATTCTAAACGGCCGTAATTACGAAAATTGGTCAACGATAAATGGGTCAAGTGCATAAGGGCAAATTTTAACATAAAAACACAACTGTCAGGCATAGACCATTTTCACAGTTGCGATACAGATTGCTCCATGTTATTCTTACACTTTGTACGCCAGCAACCGCACCTGTCTGTGAGTTGGTTGTGGCATTTATTCACCCACAAAAAGGAGAGAACAATGGCTGATGAAAACGGCCGTTCCCCGTTGCGCCTCATTCTCACATTTGTTGTAGTGATTCTCGTTCCCCTGGTCATTGGGATATACGCTGCCCCCAGGGTGGTGCCAAAACCCAAAATCGGCATTGTCCGCCTCAGCTACGAGATTTTTAGCTTTTCCGCCTTCGAGATCACCGAACAACTAGCCTATGCCCGTAACAGCGGCGATGTAGAAGCCATTGTCTTGGTCATCAACAGCCCTGGTGGTTCTGCCGCCTACAGCGAAGAGTTATACCTCGACGTGCTGAATACGCGACAAGAAATGCCCGTTGTGGCCACCATTGACCTGTTGGCCGCCAGTGGGGCCTACTACATGGCTGCCGCCGCCGATGAAATTTATGCCAAACCCACCTCCAACGTTGGCAGCATTGGGGTGATCGCCTTTTTGCCCACCGAAGTCTTCATTGAAGAAGATTTGCTCACCACCGGCCCCTACAAAGCCTTTGGCGGCACCCGCGATGGCTCTATTCGGCAAATTGAACGAGCAAAATTTGCTTTCCTGGAAGCCGTTAAATCTGGGCGCGGCGAACGGCTGGTGGTTAGCACCGATTTTCTCTCGCGGGCCGAAATTTTTACTGGCGTTCAAGCCCTGGAATATGGGTTGATAGATGGGCTGGGGGCCAACGATGAAGCCATTCAGCGAGCCGCCGAACTGGCAGGTCTTTCGGATTATGAAGTGGTGGAGTTGTATCCGTTGACGTTTGGGGAAGATCAAGTGGTGCCATTTTTCAGCTACCAACCCCCGGCCGTTGATTCAGCCAGATTATGGGCCGCCCCCACCAACCTGCCACCGGGATTGTATTATCGTTATATTGAAGTACCGTCGAATCGGTAGGGCAGGTGATTGTGTCATACTGTAACCAGGTTCAGCGGTATAACCTGGTTACTACGGGAACAAACTATGCGTAAACCTCTCATCTATCTTGTGATTTTTTTGCTCCTGTTGGTTGGCCCATCGGCCGTTCGTTATTTTCAGTTCTACAAGTTGGGGGGTGGCAGTGCAACTGCCCCACCAGCGTATAACCCCGTTAACGTGGCCCAGGTGCCTACCCCCGCCGCTTCTGATTTTGTAGACGAGCCAGAAGTTGGGCAGGGGTTCGTGTTGGTGGATGAAGCCCACAGCAACCAGTTTACGCTGGACGAAATCAGCTACCTGGACGGCCGTTTAGCGGCTCGCGGGGTTGAACTGTTGCACTTCACCGGAGGGGATTTAGCCGCCGCCTTGCGCTCGGTTAACGCTTTTGTGGTCATTGCCCCCACTGTCAACTTCGACCGTGAAGAAATTCAGGCTGTTTCGGGGTTTGTCAACCGAGGCGGCCGTCTCTTGTTGATAGGCGACCCCACCCGCTTCACCGTCACTTTCAGCGAAGACGACTTTTTTAACCTCACCTACACCCTGGAAACAGACAAAATCCCGTTGAATAGCCTGGCAAATGAGTTTGACATCATTTTTAATGGGGATTACCTGTATAACACCAGCGAAAATGAGGGTAACTTCCGCAACATCATTCTCAAAGAAGCGGGGTTTGGTGAAAACAGCCTGGCCGCCGACATGGAGCAATTAGTCTTTTACGGCAGCCACTCCCTGCAAACAGGCCCCGAAGCCGAAGCCCTCTTTACCGCCGACGACAACACCTGGTCATCCGCCACCGACCGCCCTGGGGGATTGGTGCTGGCAGCCACCAGCCACGCCGGGCAGGTGGTGGCTCTGGGGGATATTCATTTCCTCATGGAACCTTATTACACGGTGTTTGACAACGGTGAGTTTATTGCCCATGTGGCGGATTTTCTGTCGGAAACGGCCGAACGTAGCCCTGACTTACAAAACTTTCCTTACCTCTACACCCAGCCGATTGACCTCATTTACACCGGCAGCCCTGAACTGGGTGCTGATGCTTTTGACGAAATTATCGCCCTGCAAGAGGCTTTCCGCGACATTAACCAGGAGTTGACGCTGGTGGCGGAGCCACAGGATGGGCACGATACGTTATACCTGGGGGTGTATAACCAGGCCGAAGAGGTAACAGAGATTTTGACAACCGCAGGTATCACCCTGGTGATTGACCCGGAAATTTCTACCGAACCGGTAGAAGAAACAACACCGGAAACGGAAGAAGAAACAAGTGAACCTGTTGAAGAAACTCGTCTGATTCAATCGGCGTTGGGGAATGTGCAGATGTCTGGCACCGCCCTGATCCTGTTGGATGAGAGTAACGGCCGTCGTAATGTGGTCGTGTTGGCTGCCAGTGGGGATGGCCTGGAAAGTGCCGTCAACCGCCTGCTCGCCCTGGTTCCCCTGGATGCCAACTCAGTTCTATCTGATTGTCTGTTGCAAGAAGGGGTAGCTCTATGCCCCACCAACATCGCCGAAGAAATGGTAGAAGGCAAATTAAACACCAGTGGTGTACCCGAAGGCATTGATGAAGGTGATGAGGGAGATAACGGCGAGAATGGTGATGGGGGAGATAACGGGGGCAATGGCGTTTCCGGCGATGATTGTGGTGATGGCAGTGGCGGTTTAGATGATTACGGAGCCACCAATCAAGGCAATATCGGCATCGGTGACGAAGTGGATTGTGTTCTGGACGTGGAAGAACGGGATTCCTGGACGTTTAACGAAGGCCCGGCCACCATTGACATTACAGTCAGCGGTAATGACGAGATGGATACGGTGATTGAGTTATATGATCCAGACGGCATTTTGCTCTATTCGGCCGATAGCACCTTTGGCGGCGGCATTGAAGAGATTTTGGCCGCAGAAATTCCCGACGATGGCGAATACACCATTGTGGTGTACGACTATTTTGATGACGGGGGTGGCTACAAACTAGAAGTGGTCGAGTCGAGTGGTGTGGGTGAAACAGACGACTCAGAAGGCCAAAGTATCTTCTTGTTTGGTGATGATAACGGTGAAGCGTTAACCGGTGGTTTTACGGATGTGGCTGCTTTTGCGGAGTTATTAAGCGACAGTAGCTACACCGTCACCACCTGGTTATCTTCGGAGGATGGCCCGCTGGGGGAAGATACCCTGGCGGGTTATAACCTGGTTGTCTGGGATTCGGGAGATTATCGGGATGAGGATGGGTTTCTGGACGAAGACGCGGCCATTTTGTTTGATTACGTAGATTCTGGAGGAAAACTTTTTTTAGTGGGTAGCTCCCCAACACTATTCGGTAGCGGGGAGCTTTCGGCCGTTTCTGACCTGGAAGTGTCTGGTGATGACCCCATCTTGTTAAATGAACTGGTGTCGGGTGATGTCATTCCCTTAAACGAAACCTACCAGGCCATCTCACCCAACGCCTTATTTAGCGAGGGGGATGAAGAATCCATCTCCTCTTTTTTCTTGCGTGGCCCCGATAGTGAAAATGTTGGCGACCAGTTAGGGTTTGGGGTTGAAGACCCCGATGTGGGGGATCGAGCCGTTTTTTTGTTACTGCCCTTCCGCGCTTTGCCAGCCAACCTCCAGCCCCTCATTCTGGATAACATCTTACTCTGGCTTGGTTTTTAGCCCCCCCCTGTTTGTGCCTATGTCCAGTAAAATTTTGATAGTGGACGACGACACGACCCTAGCAAAAACAATCCAACAACTCTTAAACAACAAAGGATATACAACCTGCATTGCCTACACCGCTGAGGATGGTCTGCGTCTGGCCCTGGCAGAAAGACCCGATCTGGTTTTGCTCGATGTGATGGTGCCGCACATGGGGGGGTGGGAAGTGTGCCGCCAGTTACGGGCTGTGTCGGAAGTGCCGGTTATTTTTCTCACGGCTCTGGGGCAAAGTGAACAGGTGGTGCAGGGGTTGGAAAGTGGGGCGGATGATTACATGGTGAAACCGTTTGTAACGGAGGAGTTGTTGGCGCGGATTAAAGCCCATTTGCGGCGGCAAAAGGGGAGTGGTCAGGAGGGGGAGCAGTTGGTGGTGGCAAACGGCCGTTTACGGATTGACCTCTCACAACAACAAGTTTTCCTGGATGGCAACTTGATCGAACTAACACCCCGTGAGTATGGGCTGCTGGTTGCCCTGGCAAAACAGGCTGGCCGGGTCATACCATCGGCCGATCTGGCGCAAAAAGCATGGGGTATCAACGATTCCTACGCCCAGGACAACCTGAAACCCTATATCCATTTTCTGCGAAAAAAGCTAGAAACAGACCCGGCCGCCCCTCGTTGGATTCTCACAGTACGTGGCGTAGGGTATCGTTTTGCCAATGAGTAAAAAGGGTGGCCGCCATCCTGGCAATTGCCGCAAACCAGGAACCACCTACTGACGGCGCAAACGGCTTGCCAGTAAAACCCCCAGGGAAATAATCACAGCCACAACGACCACAATCAGCAGGGTGGGCACACCACCTGACTCCTCAGCCACAGGCAACACTTCTAAAAGCCCTTCAGCCAGGGCCACAGCCGGGACTTTGTTTTCGACGGGCTGGACGTTATTTCGCAGGAAGTGGATAACGGCCGTTAAATCCTCATCTGTCAACGCTTTATATTCACGCCAGGGCATCACAATTAAACGGCGACCATCAATGCGAATGCCTTCCCGAAGGGCCCGGCCGATTTCTGCATCACTCCATCGCCCAATACCAGCTGCCTCGTGTGGGGTGATATTGGCCCCATACACCACTCCCCAGGGGCCTTCGTAGGGCTGCCCGCCTGCCAGATATTGCTCCATGATGGGCTGTCCGGTTTCTGCATTCAGGGGGGTGTGGCAATCGTTACAGGCCATAACGGCCGTTACCAGATAATTGCCACGCGCAGCCACATCGGAAGGTGCCGGGGCCTCAATGGTTTGTTGTTGCAACGGCGGTACAGGGGGCATGGTGGCTTCGCGGGCTGGCACCGTGTTATTGATGGCTGGCACCGTTCGCAAATAGGCAATAATGGCAGCCACATCTGCGTCGGCCATCTTGTTATAGGTCAAAAAAGGCATGATAGGGTGTAGCTGGCTGCCATCCCGTTTAATGCCCAGTTGAATGGCGGCTTTGATCTCCTCATCTGTCCAGGCACCCAGCCCAGTTGTTTCGTCTGGGGTCA